>JBCBWB010000250.1:0-5297 GCA_039817275.1 Cyanobacteria bacterium J06648_1
ATCTAGCGTAAAGACCAGGTCGGGGTTTTCTCCTTGGACTAATTCCGAATCTCTGACGCCGCTACGATTGCGATCGCTAAATACCAAGCCCGAAATACTTCCCGTTCCCGCTTCTGCTATGGGGTCTTCCGACGGTGGCGTATCTGCCTCTCCGATGATCGAGACGGCGTAGAAAGCAATCCCTAACCCTTGAAAATTGGGATCTTCCCTTAGTCTCTGGCGCTCTGATTCTGACGGAGTAAAAGTAGTAATTCCCGTTGCCGTATTCTGGAAACGATAAACGGGGGTTCTCTGTTCACCATCATTACCAAAAGCAGCAAAAGCCACGCCACGATCAACAAAATTGGGGTCTTCAAGCAGATCGTCCCGTTCAGTCGTCGAAATCGTATAGAAATACTCCCCCGTAGACTCATTAAAGAGTTGAAACACAGACTCGCTGTCATCATTAGCGGGATCTGCTCCCCCATCTAGATTAATTTCCTTACCCGCCAAGGTAATATCCCCTGTGGCGTTAATTGAACCAGCTACCTCTACCGTTCCCTCTCCTGTAGTCAAGGCGACGTTATCTGCCGTAAGGCGATCAAGGCTAATATTGCCCCTTGTGCCTTCTCCTTCTGCCACGTTGAGACTAATATTTCCTGTTCCCGCATCCAGATTTACCCCTTCGGCGATCGCAATTGTGCCGCTCCCTGGCTCACGAAACTCGGCAATTACCCCAGAGTCGGCAGGAACGTTAGCCGTAATCTCGATATTGCCATTATCAGAGGTAATATCCGCCCCAATCTCCACCTTACGCCCCGCTTCTAGACGAATATTACCCCCATTTCCACTACTGTTGTCGGTAATAATTTCTTGATCTATTCTGACAAGAATGTCGTTGCTTGCCTGAAGCACAATATCTGTTCCTGTACTGGCAACCGCAGCAATGGTGGCAGGGCTAATAATTGAAGTGCCTCCAGGATCGGTATCAAAAGCGATCGCCCCCGTAAAGTCAGCAGCACTAATAATATTGTCCTCTGGAGCAACAAATGCTTCACCTGAATTGGTCAAGCCACGAAAATCATTTTCTGATGCGCCAATCAGCACGCCGTCAGGAGCAAGAATGGCTACCGCAGTACCAAAGGAACCGCCCCCAGCGCTAGGACTAGGATTGTCATAGGTCTGAATTGGTTCGAGATTAGGGTTATCAAGATCATAAACAAATGCTTGTCCTGTACCATCACTAGCAGGATTCGGATTATCAAAGGTCTGTAAATTTGTGCCAGCGCGATCAAGCAGAAATGCCTGCCCCGAGCGTCGAAATTCCGTATTCCCCTGACTCACCGTCTGACCAGGTGCGCCGATCAAAAAGCGATCGCTATCTACTGCGGCAACTGCCGCGCCAAAGTTGGTGTCCGCCAGGGGTACTGCCCCCGTAAAAATGTCGGCGGAAACAAACGCCGCCCCAGGATTAGGATTACTGTAAGTCTGTAGGGGTTCGCTAGCAGCTTTATTAAACAGAAATACCTGTCCTGCTTCAGGGAAGGTTACGCCATCATCAACGGTAACGTTATTACGAGGCGCGCCAATCAATAGCTCATCATCACCCACTGCGGCAACGGAAAAGCCAAAAAAGCCCCCCTGTAAAGGTTCGGGATTGTCATAAATTCTGAGGGCATTACCGCTACGATCAAAGAGAAAAGCCTGTCCTGCGTTGTTTTCTCCCCCAGATACGTTGGCTGGCGCACCAACAAGCAGATTCTCTCCCACCGTCGCTACCGAGATGCCAAATCCTGCAATTCTCGCCCGTTCATCTTCAGGTGCAGGACTAAAGATTGAGGCGATCGCCGTATCTTCATCGCTGATAATAATATTCTTGGGGTCGAGCAGGAGTGATCCCGATTCTCCTAAAGCTGCCCTACTGTCTACCGTGCCAGTAAAGACCAGCAAATCCCGACCCGATACTTCAACCAAGCCACCATTGCCGCCGTTTTCGCCCCCACGGGCGCTAATATTTCCCGTAAAGCGAGTCAGAGAATCAGACCAAATAACGACCTGTCCGCCATCTCCTGTGTCTATAGCATCGGCGGTAATCTGAGCATTCTCCGCCACAATAGTTTGAGTTGCGCTTGGCAAACTACCCCCCACCTTGATAGTCACCACCGACTCGGACACTGCCCCCGCCGTCAATTCCCGATGCGTCAATCACGCCAGAAAGGACACCAACTTTGCCCCCCGTCAGATTAACCGTTCCACCCGTATACCCTGCCACGTCGATCTGACCCGTACTGATGGTCATAGCGGCTTCAGGAATAAAGCTGATTTCGGCATCATTAATGGCGATCGCGCCATCATTCTGTACTGTTAATCCCGTTGCCACATCATCAGTTCTTATCCTGTAGTTGAAAACCTCGCCATCCCGATTAGCAAATCGGATCGGTTAGCTCAAGTAAATCGAGAGTCCACACCGCCTCTCCTACCATCTATGAGCAACAGGGGTTCTTCCGCCACAACCAATCAATCGACCGTCGAGTCAGCAGCTCAGCAACAAATCGAGATTGCGACGATTCAAGTTGTGGGGGATACGATCCTGCGTCCCCCAGCAAATCAATAAAATAATTCAACCGCTATCTGGCAAAACCGTGACGCTGGCAGAGTTAAAATCAGCTATCGATGATATTACTCAAGTTTATTTAGAACGAGGCTACATTACCTCTAGAGCCTTATTGGTGGAAGAATCTCTGACAACAGGTCAGATTCAGGTGCAGATTATCGAAGGTGTGGTGTCCCAGGTAAATATTACGGGAACAGAACGCCTGGAAACCTACGTGCTTAATCGTCTTGAGCCTGCTCTGCAAACTCCCCTCAGTTCCGCAAAACTAGAGGATCAACTCCGACTGCTACGCCTCGATCCTTTATTTGATAATGTGGAGGCAAGTCTCAGTGCTGGAGACAATCCAGAAGTCGGCAAAAGCATTTTGAAGGTAAGAGTGACCGAAGCAGATCGCTCGAATGCACGAATCGGCATTGATAACTATTCACCTCCGAGCTTTGGTGCAGAGCGTTTGGGGTTTGAACAGCTATCGCAGTTTGATTCAGCCAGGCGATCGTTTCGCCCTGCGCTATTCTCCCCGACTCCGCGCCTTGGGAGACACTTTTGATCTGGGTTTGGAATATCAGATTCCCGTCAACGCCAACAACGGGAAAGTTACTACAGGCATCAATCTTAATCGCAACGAAGTGATTGATCCCATTGGCGATGATTTTGATGATCTGGAGATTGAAGGAGAAAGCGAGCAATTTAATCTTGGCTTTCATCAACCTTTGATTCGTGATCCGCGTCAGGAGTTGGCTCTATCTCTCACCTTTGATTATCAAGATGGGCAGACTCTTTTGTTTCAAGAGGGGACTCCCTATGGTCAAGGTGCTGACGAGGATGGCAACACTACCACCAGTGTCTTTCGCCTCGGACAAGAATATATCAGACGTCAAGTTTCTGGGGCTTGGGCTTTGCGATCGCAGTTCAATTTGGGAGCAAATATCTTGGGGGCAACGGAAAACGATGAGCCAACTCCTGATGGTCAGTTTCTGAGCTGGTTGGGACAGGTGCAGCGGGTACAGGTATTGGGCAACAATAATTTTTTGGTAATTCAAGGAGATCTACAGCTAACAGGCAATAGCCTGCTGCCTTCGCAACAGTTTGTGATCGCTGGTGGTCAGTCGGTGCGGGGTTATCGACAAAATGCTCGTTCGGGGGATAATGGCGCTCTTTTCTCGATCAAAGACCGCTTAATCAGGCTGGGGAAGCGAAATTGACCTTGACCCCCTTTTTAAATTTGGGTACGGTTTGGAATAACGATGGTAATCCCAACGAACAGCCCGATCAGACCTTGATCGCGGCTTTGGGTATGGGCTTGATCTGGGAACCGATTAATGGTTTAAATTTCCAGCTAGACTATGCTCCACCCCTGATTGATTTAAATGACGAAGGTGATGATCTTCAGGATAATGGTTTGCATTTCAGTCTTGATTATGGATTCTCTTTTTAATCACACAAAATTGTCTTCAAGTTGACAGTAAGTACTTTAGTAATGTCGTAACTATTTATCGTTCTCTCATCGAAAAAAATGTTTTGGCTATAATTGAGCTTTCAAATCTTATGCAATTAATATCGATGTGACATCGGTTAGCATTGATTTACGTGTAAATACTGAATATCGCTCAAAATAACATTTAGTTTGTAATCTTGCTTTAATATTAAAGATATTATTGCCGCCAGCAATTTTTGTTGGTTAAAATTAATCTCAACTATGAGCAGATAAATAAACTAGCTACATAGTCAAATCAGGTATTTTGTCTGTTATTGATTGCAGCAGCTATGGCAAAGATCAGCCAGACTGATAGCGATCGCTAAATTAGCCTCCAGCCGACATTTCCATTGCCTCAACTTCAGCCACTATACGGTAGTTGTCAAAATCGTAAACTGTAAATTATGACTGTAACTCCTGCACAGGAAGCGATCGCTAATCTCATCAACTTGGCAGAAAAAGGAGAAATCGATCCTTGGGATGTTCCTGTAATTAGCATCATCGACCGTTTTTTAGCAGAACTAGGACTGATCGGCGAGACCGAAACCCCACAGCAAGAAGCAGATTTACCCCGTTCGGGTCAGGCTTTTCTCTGGGCATCAATGCTAGTACTCTTCAAAGCCGATAGTCTCAATCAAATAGAAGAAGATTTAGCCGAGATTGACGCGGATGATTTTTTTGAGGAAGAAATATTTCTCGATCCTGAACGACGCACTCTGCCTGCTAATCTAGAACAGCACTTACGTCGCCGTACTTCGGTGCAGCCTGTTGGCAAGCGCCGTGTCACCCTCAAGGAGCTAATCGAACAGCTAGAACATATTGCCGCTGAATTAGAAGCAACTACGACTGATGGTTCTCCCCGTCGCACCAAGCGCTCCCGTAGCGCCGCCATTAAAGCGATCGCCCAGCTAGCACATAACGAGAACCTAACCGAATTAGCTGCTCAGTTAGAAAGCTTTCTGCATCTCAATTTACCGTCGTTATCTTCTGACAAAGACTATGTAGATTGGGAACAGTTATTACAAAAATGGCAGGTCAATGAATCTGCCAAGACGCAGACCCATGAACACCTAGATTCCGACCGCGCAGGAGTCTTTTGGGCATTACTGCTGCTCTCAGCACAGTCAAAAGTAGAGCTTTTTCAGGAAGAATTTTATCAAGATCTCAGCATTCGACCCCTAAATTCATGCTTGCAAACTTGATGCTTCGGTGGACATTGTTGATACACTG
>JBCBWB010000251.1:0-5175 GCA_039817275.1 Cyanobacteria bacterium J06648_1
TAGGGCAATTACTTTCAAAGGCTGTTGACGCTCAAGCTTTTCGTGTAAAACTCGGTCGTTACTGGTAGTAAAGCTGGAGTTAGGACTAAGAATAGTCTGCATAACGAGGATCGGATAGAGAGGTTTATGTGTTTTTATTTAAAAGCTCTAAGCAGGAAGAGTTTGCTAGTTTAGTTACCCTCCCTAAAAGTTGGCTGGCTCAACAATCACAAGGCTTAGCACTTTTTATGATTGAAACTGACAGCTAGAACAAATGTACTTTATAAAGCAAAATTTATATTTAGCAATAATAGTACACAATAGGCTGCAAGCGTAAAAAGTTGAGTATAGCCGATCCCCCTAAAATTGATTACTGATGAGTGATGAGTGTTAAATGCTAAATGTTAAATGCTAAATGTTGACTGATTCCAATAATCCAAAATGCGATTCCATGCCCACCAGCAGTCGCGATCGCTATTCTCTTGCTGACAGCTTGGGCTACTGATATAGCCGACATGACCCCCTGCTTTGGTAGAAATCAGATCGAGAGATTCATTGTGGTGACAGACAGTTTTGAGTTTGGGTACAATCTCAGGCGCAAACATGGGATCGTCTTCGGCATAGAGGATCAGGGTGGGCTTGTTGATTTTGTGCAGAAATTTAAATGGGCTGCTGGCGGTATAGTATTCGGCGACTGAATCAAATTCTAAGCGTGGCACAACTAACTCATGGTCAAAGCTCCAGATTGAATTGACTTTTTCGATCTTGGCTAAATCGAACTCTGTGGGATGGTAGCGATGAAGCTTGACCAGCAGTTTCTGCAATTCTTTGGCGATCGCCCGTTCGATATATTTACCAGTAGGATGTTGCTCCAGGTAGGGTAGAGAAAGATTAGAGTCTAAATTAGGGCAAATTACCGCTCCTCCACCTATTTCTGCGGGTTCTAAACCATCTACAGCGAGAAACTGTGAATAGTAAATTCCCCATAGGGCTAACTGTCCGCCCAAAGAATAGCCTGTAAACCAGAATGGCGCAGGGCAGCCAAGTCTTTTGCTCTCTGCGGCTATATTGACAAAATCTTTACCCTCATTAATCCCATCAGCAGACAGGACTGGAGATAATTTTGCCGACTCTCCATGAGCGCGCCAGTCAAACAGCACTACTGCATAGTTTTGAGCATAGGCTTTACGACCGAGAATTTTCAGAAACCACTGATTATCTAAGGTTCCCGTGATGCCATAGGTTGCCACAACTGTCCCTCTGGGATTTGGTGGGACAGCAACCCAACCAGCTAAAGGCACTTCTTCCTGGCTAAATACTACTTTTTGATAATGGGGTTCGGGTTCGACGGTATTTTCTTGCCATGTCTGACTAGAGCGCATCGCTACATAGAGCGTCATCAGAAAGCCATTGTCTAAATACCAAGGAGGAGAATATGAACTATGCAGCATTAATTGTTAATCTAAGTCGATGAATGAAACGTGTATTTTGTTAGTCCAAACAGAATCATTATCTCGCGTCAAGCCAATTAAGGGAGTATAGAAGCGATCGCTCTCACCAAATTCTCAATCAGCATGATGCTAATTGTGAGGATTGCCTAATCTCTAAATTCTCCTAGCAAATATCTATAAATTTAACTTTTAGTTACGCTTCAGGGTGAGATCACGGACAGAAAAGGCAATAGTGTTACTTTCTAAATCAAATCTGGGAACAATAACGGTGTAAACCCTGAAATGTTTTGGTCAATTTCTTCTAGCAATGAATATAGTCAGAGTTTTTACTATCGCCAATAATGGTTTTAAAGAAGTTATTCGCGATCGCATTTTGTATTTCATTGGCTTCTTTACGCTGCTGCTAATTTTGGCTCAAAGAATTATTCCTGAGATTGCGGCGGGGACTCACGAAAAGATTTTGTTAGACGTGGGGATTGGAGCCATAAACATTCTCAGCGTCATTGTCGCTATTTTTATTGGGACATCATTAATTAATAAAGAGATTGAAAAGCGCACTTTGCTAATGTTGATCCCCAAGCCCATAAGTCGTGCAGAACTTATCTTGGGCAAGCATCTCGGACTGACTGCTGTTTTGGCAGTCATGATCGTTATCATGATGGGAATCTATTTGGGGATGTTGAGTCTTTCAGAGATTGACTATCCTACCTCGGCACTCATTACCGCAGGCGTTTATCTGTTACTTCAGCTGGCTCTCATTACGGCGATCGCTATTTTATTTGGCGTATTTACTAGTTCAATTCTGGCTACTCTGTTGAGCTTTGGTGTTTATTTGATGGGACACTTTAGCGAAGACCTAGTTGAACTAGGCAAACTTAGTAAAAATGCCAACATTGAAAGTCTAACTACCAGTCTCTATCTAGTCTTGCCCAATCTTTCACGGCTAGACCTAAAAAACGAGGCTGTTTATGGCTTGTTACCAAGTTTTGGCGAATTAGTAAGTCATGCTATGTACGGCTTGCTTTATACTGCCCTGCTGCTAATTATTTCTATGATGGTATTCGCTCAGAAAGAATTCTAAATAGTAAAACTTAACAAAGCTTGGTATGTTGATACAATAATTGTAAAAGGCTTTAAACTCCTAGCTGTCGTTAACTAGTTTTAAACCAATTTACGTCGATGGGAGCTATGATAACCTCTGACCTATTAGTTTGATAGCTCCCTTAATAAAGACAAATGCTCCAGATATTATTAGATTTAGTCAAATCTCAGTCCTTTTTCAAGCAATCGACTGTTTGACATAAAAGTTTATCTAAAATTGAGATTGTTCCTGAAAATTGATAGATATCATGGAAGCGAAATTTGTTGAATTTACGCACAATATCTAAGCAACATTGATCACTATGTTAGAAAGTTCTGGGTCGATTTTACAGCTACATTCAAAAACCGTACTCAGCAACATGAATTTGCTTCTTGTTACCAATCAGACAGAAAGTTTACAACAGATATCTGACTGTTTACAGGCGGTAGACGCTATCTTTGCCAATGCTGTAATTGATTTAGCTAGTTTGTCCCCAGAATCCTCTGACAAAGATTATGCTGCTATTCTCTATGATCTGCCCGCAAATGGCGATCGCGATGGGATAGAATCAACGGTCGATCAGCTTCAATGGTGGAAACATTTATATCCCAATATCCCCTTGATTTTGATCACAGATATCTTGGGTGATGAGTCGGCGGTAAAATTGATTCAATCGGGAGTCAATGGCTATGTCTTAAAACACAAGCTTTATCAGTTGCCCGATATTTTAGAAAAGTCGTTATTCGATTTTGCCAGTGAACAAGCCTTAACCGCCCAGCAGCAGATTTTACTTGAGCAGCAAACAGTAAAATTTCAGAATGAAACGGCAGTTCTGGCAGTCAGTTTGAAACAACAGCAGCAGTTGATTCAGAAGCAACAGGAGCGAATTGAGGAACTTGAGTTAGAGCTAAAATCTTGGGTCGAGGGAGAACAGACGAAACAAGAGCATTTGGCTCACCTAAATCATGAATTACGCAGCCCTATTTCCTCAATGCTGGGTTTTGCGGGAATGTTAAAAGAACAATATTACGGCGCTTTAAACGAGCGTCAAATGCGCTACGTCAACGCGATGATGAGCGTTGGTCAATACATGCTGGACTTGGTCAATAATTATCTCGATATTGCCAAAATTGATGCCAATAAACAAACTTTAGAATTAGAGAAGCTAGCTGTCGCCGAGGTATGCCAGAATGCCTTGTTTTGTTTAGAAAAGAAAGCTGAACAGAAAGGACTCAAGCTAAAGCTTGATGTAGCAGAAGATATTGACTTTTGCACTGCTGATTCTCGTTGTCTAAGACAGATTCTCATTAATCTACTCAGCAATGCCGTAAAATTTACTGATTGCGGCAGCGTGACTCTAGAAGTCAGGCAGAGTGAGGAATGGCTCAATTTTGCTGTTATTGATACAGGTTCGGGCATCTCCCCTGCTAACATAACTAAGTTATTCACACCTTTCCCACAAATTAGTAATCATCAAGAAAGTACTGGTTTAGGTTTAGCGTTATCCAAAAAACTGGCTTTACTGCATCAGGGTGACATCACCGTAACTTCTGAACTAGATAAGGGTAGCCGCTTTACCCTCAGTATTCCGCGTTTTATTTAACAGTCATTAGTTTTTAGTCGTTAGTTATTAGTAATCAAGATTCGATACTATGAAGATAGTTGAAGGTTAACTAGTAGGCTGGTGATGAGCGAGAAATTGGAACGATTGAGAAGTCTATTTCAGGGTATGGAACGGGCATTGATTGCCTATTCTGGGGGAGTAGATAGCACTTTGGTAGCAAAGATTGCCTACGATGTTTTGGGCGATCGCGCCCTGGCGATTACAGCGGTATCTCCTTCTTTGTTACCCGAAGAATTGGTTGATGCTCAAACCCAGGCAGCACAGATTGGGATTAGACATGAGCTGGTGGAAACTCATGAGATGGAAAATCCCGACTATACTTCCAACCCGATTAACCGCTGCTATTTTTGTAAAAGTGAGCTGCACGATACTTTAAAACCCCTGGCATTAGAACGCGGCTATCCATATGTCGTCGATGGAGTCAATGCCGACGATCTGCAAGATTATCGTCCTGGGATTCAGGCAGCTAAAGAAAGAGGTGCGCGATCGCCTTTGGCAGAGATTGGCGTAAGTAAAGCCGAAGTTAGAGAAATTTCTCGCAGTTTAGGATTAGCCTGGTGGGATAAGCCAGCTCAACCCTGTCTTAGCTCGCGTTTTCCTTATGGCGAGGCAATCACCGTCACCAAACTACAGCGGGTAGGTAGAGCCGAGATTTATTTACGTCAGCTTGGCTATAGCAATTTGAGGGTTCGTTCTCAAGGGGATACTGCCAAAATCGAACTGCCAGCGGCGGAGATTGCTCAGTTTGTCCAGCAGGTAGATCTGCCTCAGCTAGTTGAGACTTTTCAGGCATTGGGATTTGTCTATGTCACTCTCGATCTCGAAGGTTATCAGAGTGGCAAACTAAATCAGGTGCTAAAGTGAGTTTCGTTTAGAAAGCTGCATATTTTTTTATAGCGACTGGAATAATAATTGCTTAAATGAGTTTAACCTCAGAAATACTCGGTCAACGTTCGGATAATGTCTTAGACAGATTACATAGTGCCGATAAATTTTGGTCGGCTGTGCGCGAGGGTAAGATTGATGCTCCTCAGGTGGTT
>JBCBWB010000252.1:0-5146 GCA_039817275.1 Cyanobacteria bacterium J06648_1
CTAATAGACCAATCAGAAATTGGTTTGACTGGCGTTCGGCATTGATGGCGGAGAATTGAGAGCGATCGCTAAAGGTTAGGGGCGACGATAGATAATGCTCAAGATTTTGTAATAGCTGGAGGTAGCAGCGATCAACGATGCGCGTCCCCACAAAGGGAGTAAGATACTCAAAACCCAAACGACGGTAAACACAGGCACCCCAGTCATTGTTAGTGATCAGAGAAAACTTTGGTTCTTCGATGTATCTAGCTGGTTCTCGACCGAGATATTCTTGGCTGGAGGGAAAATCTTGAGGTAGAGGCGGCAGTTTACTCTCTGCCTGACGTACGCGGTCTAAATGCTTCTTAAATACTCGGACAAAACCTAGCTCGACCAGACTTTTACCCCTAGTCATATTTTCCGCATGCAGCCGATAGTAGAGCGTGACCTCATCAATGACTTTTTTATTGACTCTCTGTTCCCATGCTCTCAAAAACCAATCCACATCTTCGGCGTATCTCATCGTCGCATCAAACAAGCCAACACGGTCAAAAACTGTTCGGCGATAGATGGCGCTGCCCAGGTTGATATATTGATAGGAGCCAGAAGTCTCCACCACCTGTAAGTTCTGTGGATTTGCGGTATCGGCTTCAACAATTTGTTTGATAATTCGTCCTTGAACAATATCTACCTCTGGGCGATCGCTTAAATAAGCTAGCTGGAGCTGTAATTTGTCGTATGACCAGAGATCGTCTACATCCAGAAATGCAATAATGTTTCCCTGGGCTTGTTGAATACCCAAATTTCTAGCGGCAGCAGGACCACTGTTAGGCTGATAAAAATAACGAATTCTCTCCCCCAGACGAGCGGCTACTTCCTTGGTATTATCTGTCGAACCATCGTCAACCACAATAACCTCTAGCGGCTGATAGTCTTGTGCTAAAACATGATTTACCGTCGGCAGCAGAAAATCAGCACCATTAAATACGGGAATGATGACGCTAACAAAAAACTCATTGTGATTCATAAGGCTAGGAAATTGGCGATCGCTCAAACTATTCTGAGGGATGAGCTAGGGGAGGATGCTGTTCTAAACGATAGTTGTGCAAAGATAGCCCCGCATCAATTTTGAGAATAGTACCAGTAGTATAATACGAGAAGTAGTCTGCTGTTAAATATACTGCCGCACGACCGATATAGCTGGGCTTAATTGAACTTTGATGTAGAGCGGTGTAGGAGTGGTGCAGAGTGTTGCCATGTTTGTCTTGGGCGATCCAACCAGGAGCGATACCGTTGACCCGAATTTTGTAACCAGCCAAGTCTATTGCCAGTTCTTTGATGATCGCCCCTAACGCCGCCTTGCTGCCGCTGTAGCTAGGGTTACGAAACGGGACATCTTGATGAATCGAGCTGATAAATAAGATCGAACCCTGCACTCGATTTTTGATCATCTGAGCAACTATCTTTTGAGTCAAGTACATGGGGGACAAGACATTGGTAGTAAAAGTCTCAACCCTTTGGGCATGTGTAATTTCCCCTAAACCAACGTGATCAAATTGCCGACCGACATTATTAACCAAAATATCGATACTGAGCTTATTTTTTGCCAAATAACTACACAGCTTGTCAGTTTTATTGGTGTCGTTAATATTAGCCCGCCAACCATGAGCCACTACTCCCAAAGAGCGTAGTTTTTGTTCTAATTCCGCAATTAAATTAGCATCAATATCTGTAAAGTAAATATTTGCACCCTGTTCTGCCAGGGACTCGGCGATCGCCCGACCAATATTACGCCCAGCCCCAGTAATCAGGACATTTTTTCCGACTAAAAGCTGGTCATAATTATTTAGCTTTGGTGAGCAGATTGTCCGTGGTAATCTAATCTGCGTATTCAGCAATTCAGGATGCTTAAAGGCACAAAAAGCCGCTAGAAGGCGTTTCTTTAAACTCATTTAATACTGCTAATTCAACAGCAAGTCCAGTATACTTGAACGTTGAACTATCTAACAGCAGTAATTCTATTCAACCTCTTAATCTAGGCTGTTTTGTAGCTTGTTAATTTAACTAATTAAAACCAGAACGAAAGAAATTATCGCCCCATAAATTAGAAGCAATATTTACCCCTAGAGCTAAATATTAAACAGTTAAATATCGATGTACCAAAGAGTCAGTTAGATCTGGCGTTTTTCCTTTAGCAACGATCGCCCCTTTATCCATAATAAAGAAACTTTTAGCAAGCTGGCGGATAAAATCAATTTTTTGTTCGACAACTATTACCGTAATTCCTTTTTCTTGGTTAATTCTTTTGAGGGTGTCCTCAATCTCTTGGACGATAGAAGGCTGAATACCTTCGGTGGGTTCATCTAAAAGCATCATTTTAGGATTACACATCAAGCCGCGAGCGATCGCCAACTGCTGCTGTTGTCCGCCACTGAGTAAGCCACCCTGCCGAGGTAAATGTTCTTTGAGCATCGGGAAGAATTCAAAGATCTCGGAAGGAATGCGTTTACTGCTTTTTCCGCTAGCGCTAGTGCCTAGCTTAAGGTTATCTAAGACAGAAAGGTAAGGAATAATTTCTCTACCTTGGGGGATGTAGGCGATACCCTGACGCGATCTCCTATAGGCGGGAGCTTTGGTAATATCTTTATTATTAAAAGATAAGCTTCCTTTGGTTAATTTATTTAAGCCAATAATACTCCGCAATAAGGTGGTTTTCCCTACTCCATTACGTCCCAAAAGACCGACCATATCTCCTTTATTGATGGTCATGTCTACATTAAATAAAACAGGAGTTTGTCCATATCCAGCAGTAAGATTACTAAGTTCAAGCAGCGTCATCGATCTTTTCTCTTCCTAAATAAACTTCAACTACTTTGGGATTGCTTTGAATTTCTTCGACTGAACCTTCAGCTAATTTTGCACCCTGATGCAGCACAATAATCCGTTCGGCAATCTGTTTGACAAATTCCATATCGTGTTCAATCGCCACTACCGTATGGTCTTTGGCTAAGGTCTTAATAATCTCCCCCGTAGCGTGGGTTTCTTCAGGGGTCATGCCAGCGGTAGGCTCATCTAGCAAGACAACGGAAGGATCTTGTGCAATTACCATGCCAATTTCCACCCACTGTTTTTGACCGTGGGATAAAGAGGACACAAGAGTTGCTGCATCATCTAATAGACCAATCCGATCTAAGACATCAATGATTTTATCTTTCCTAGTTTTGGTTAATTTGGCAGTAATAGAATTCAAAATGCCGTGAGAGCCTTTTAAAGCCAGCAAGATATTCTCAAATACGGTGAGTTCGTTATAAACATTGGGATTTTGAAACTTACGACCGATACCCATACGGGCAATATCATAAGGATTTTTATTAGTAATATCTTTACCTTGAAAATAGACGTTTCCTGCTGCCACAGGTGATTTAGAAACGATCGCGTCTAATAAAGTACTTTTACCTGCACCATTAGGGCCAATAATCGTCACAATCTCGCGATCGCCCACCTCTAGGTCTACTCCTTTCAAGGCTTTAAAACCAGAGAATACCACCTGTAAATTTTTGACTGATAATATGGATTCCATAGCTGATTAATTACGGTCGGTTACGAGCTGTTTGGTTTTTTTATTAGTACTTGCAGGTTTTTGCTTTTTAACAAATAGCTTTTGAACTGTGCCGACTAAGCCATCAGGGATAAATAGCACCACAATTAACAGTAATACTCCCACGACTAGCTGCCAATCTTGGGTAACTCTCTCGGCGGAGTTTTGAATTTGACCCAACAAAATTGCTGCTACGAGAGGACCGATTAAAGTACCTCTACCACCAATAGCTACCCAAATAACTACCTGCGTGCCAAAGGCTACGGCTAAATATACAGGAGAAATAAAACGATTGAGTGGGACAAATAAGCCCCCAGCAATACCCGCAATACCAGCAGAAAGTGTCCAAATAAAGATTTTGAAACTGGCAACATCGTAGCCTAAATAGGAAATCCGATTTTCATTCTCTTTAATTGAGCGCAGGATTAAACCAAAATTAGATTGAGTCAACCACCAACTACCTACTAAAACCAAGGTAGTAAACAGTAAAATTATCCAGTACAGACCATTGGGAGGAATATTAGCCCCAAAAATGCTCAATTTGGAAACATCAGTAATGCCGTTTGTTCCCCCTGTGTAAGCCTGTTGACTAATAAAGAAAGTGGTTAAAGCCGAAGATATTGCTAGGGTAATAATCGTAATATATACTCCGCTTACCTTAGAGCGAAAAATAAACGAACCAATCAAGTAAGCAAAAACTGCGGGGACTAATATCATGGCGATCGCAGCTATGGGGAAGTATTTCAACGGAGCGATAAACCAGGGCAACTCCGTCAAGCCATTCCAGACCATAAAATCGGGTAAGCTGCCACCATAAGTATTGTTCTCGGCTGCTAAATTAAGTTTGAGGTAATATGCCATGGCATAACCTCCCAGGGTAAAAAACACCCCGTGGGCAAAGCTAAGAATTCCTGTAAAACCCCAAACTAAATCGAGAGAGATGGCTAAAGATCCAAACAATAGCAGTTTAGATAGTAATGATACTTGGAATGACCCGACAAAAAAAGGTAATATCACCATGACTAGAAAACTAATCCCTGTAATAATTCCTAATCGAGCTGGAGTCCGCGATCGCGTTGCAATACCAGTTGTTGATTGTGCCATTTTTGAAAGGATGAAGAATAAGAAAAGAGAAGTAGAAAGTCAAAAACTTGTAATTACCCGCGTTTTTGGATTGTAAATAAGCCTTCTGGCTTATAGCGGATAAGAATAATTACCGCAGCCAAAACGATTACTCTCGCGGTAGGATCGTTAAGTAAATAGGCGATGCCTGAACTAGATTCCCCAATTAGGAACGCTCCAGCTAATACACCTACTAATTTGTCTACGCCCCCTGTCACTACAGTCATCCAGGCATCAACTAAATAGTCTTGTCCCATGGGTGGTGAAACGCTTTTCAACGAGGAAATTACTGTTCCTGCAACTCCTGCCAAACCGCAACCATAGGCAAAAGTAAGCATGTCAATCAAACTAGTGTTAACTCCCAAACACTTTGCCATATCTCTATTTTGGGTCTCTGCCCTTACCTGACGACCAAGGTCGGTTTTGTTTAGTAAAGAACTTGTTAAT
>JBCBWB010000253.1:0-5102 GCA_039817275.1 Cyanobacteria bacterium J06648_1
CTGCTACTGTAAATTCGGGTAGCCCCGTGAGAATTGTGCATTACTAACTGGAGACTGAGACAGAAGTAGGACAATTCCTCTATGAAACCGATCCCATTCCTGTTGCTCCCGATCCTGCCGATGGCTTCGCCGATAACGGTTTAGTCGAACTGCTAGCCCTTGATGACGAAGGCAAGCTGTTAGCTTTAGAACGTTCTTTTGCGGCGGGCGAGGGTAACAATATCCGACTCTACGAAATAGACCTTAGCGATGCCCCTGATATCAGCGGCGTAGATAGCCTGAGTGACACAGATGTTGCTGCGGTAGAGAAAGATTTGCTATTAGACTTTGGCGAACTTGGTATCGAATTAGATAACAGTGAGGGAATATCATTTGGCGAAATCCTGCCCGACGGTAGACAGTCTCTAATCGTAGTTAGTGATAATAACTTCAACGATAGTCAAGAGACTCAATTCCTGGCGTTTGCTTTGGGTGAAGCCGATCCTATGTTGGCTGACGATTCCGCTGCCTTTATCTAACGCCTTTCTCTCAATAACTAATTTGCAGTTAAGCTGATTTTTGAACGAAGCGATCGCCCTGGAGTTAGAGCGATCGCTTTTTTTTGGCATCTAGTTTTTTACACTATGGCGATCGCTAATTTAAAATAAAATTTCCGCAACATTCTGGCTTTCAGGTTAAGGTTTATCGCTAGGTCTCGAAAAAACTCAATATTTTGTTTTTATATCTCAAATTTACATGCATAACTCGATTAAATTAACTCAAATTGGACGCTACGAATCGGGAGTTTTTGATGATGGGGCAGCCGAAATTACGGCCTACGATCCAGATAGTCAAAGTTTGTATGTAATCAACGGCTCTACGGCGACGATTGATATTTTAGACATTAGCGATCCGACCGAACCAACTTTTTCCAGAGCAATCGCTACTAGTGAATTGGGCAGCAGTATCAACAGTGTGGCTATCAAGAACGGTATAGTTGCTGCCGCGCTGGCAGGAGAATCGGTGCCAGACCCAGGCAGTGTAGTTTTTTTCGATTCTGAGGATAATGTCTTAAATCAGGTTGTCGTCGGTGCATTTCCCGATGCGATCGCTTTTGGTTCCGACGGTACGCAGCTAGTAGTCGCCAACGAAGGTGAAGCGGCTGAAAATGATCCAGAGAATAATCCTGAAGGTTCGATCAGCATTATCGATCTCGCAGCAGGAGTAGAGAATGCCACTGTCGCCACCGCCGACTTTACGACTTTTAATGGGCGAGAAGCAGAATTACGGGGACGAGGAGTGCGGATTTTTCCCGATCAGACTTTCGCCAACGATATCGAACCAGAGTATGTAAGTATCAGTCCTGACGGTACTCAGGCTTTTGTAACTCTGCAAGAAAACAATGCCGTAGCGGTGGTCGATCTCGCAGCCAAAAAAATCAGCGAGATTCAGCCTCTTGGTCTCAAAGATTTTAGCCGAGGTTTGCCAACCATAACCAACTATGAATGGGATCTCAGTGACGAGGTATTGGGTACAACCGCCGCGGGGCAGGATATTTTACTAGGTGGCTTGTCTGGGCTATTTTACGCAGGAGAAACCGATGATGGTCAGCTCCAGTTTATCGCTACTCCTGATCGCGAACCCAACGGACAACCGACAGATGTCGATGGTGATGAAGTCAATGAAAGACCATTTGCTCTGCCAGACTATCAGACCAAGCTAGTTCGCTTTACCTTGGACAAGACATCGGGTGAATTTGAGATCACCGAAGAAATCCCCTTATTTAGAGCCGATGGACGCACTCCTATTACGGGGTTGCCCAACCTACAGGCGAGTGAACCAGGAGCGGCTCATACTGACGAATCTCCTGTCGATTTATTGGGCGAACCTTTAGCAAACGATCCTTTTGGTGCCGATTTAGAATCGGTGTTAATTGCTCCAGACGGTGGTTTTTGGCTCGCGGACGAATATCGTCCCGCAATCTATCATTTCGATCCTAGCGGCGTCTTAATTGATCGTTTTATCCCTGAAGGCACAGCCGCTTCGGCAGGAGATGCTGAAGGAACCTATGGAACGGAGACACTGCCAGCCGTTTACGCTCAACGGCGTGCTAATCGAGGTTTTGAAGGATTGGCATTAAATACCGATAATGGTAATCTCTACGCTTTGATCCAAAGTCCGATTGATCATCCCGACGTGAGCAACCCAGAAGCTGCTGCTGCCAAGGAAAAAAGCGATTTCCACTCTCGCAATTCCCAAGTTCTCAGAATTCTGGAAGTAGAACCCACTTCGGGAGAGGCAGTAGGCGAATACGTCTATTTTCTGGAAGGTTCGCCTGGTGTCGATAAAATTGGCGATGCTGTTTACGTTGGCGACGGCAAGCTAAACGTCATCGAGCGAGATTCAGGAACAGATGCCGAATCCAAGAAGTTTATTTTTGAGGTAGATCTAACGGGGGCAACTAATATCCTGGGTACAGAGTTATCCACGACAACGGATGAAGATAAGGCATTAGAAAGCTTGACTCCTGACGACCTAGCAGGTTTAGGTATCCAGCCTGTCACCAAAACTCAGATCCTCAATCTACCTTCCCTGGGTTATGTGGTAGGGGACAAGCCCGAAGGTTTAGCATTGCTGGATAATGGTTCATTAGCGGTAATCAATGACAATGACTTTGGCTTACTAGATGAAGCAATACCGCTTGATGGCTCTATCCCCTTCCACCCCGAGCCAACGCCAACAGTCCTGGGCATTATTGATTTTGATCAGTCCAACGGTTTAGACTCCAGCGATAAAGATAGCCGAATTAGCATCAACAACCAGCCTGTATTTGGTCTGTACCAGCCAGACAGCATTGCGACATATGAAGTAGATGGCGCAACCTTTTATGTCATTGCCAATGAAGGAGATGACCGTAGTGAGGATGAAAGAATTGAAGATCTCAACCTAGACCCTGAAGCTTTCCCCAACGTCAAGAGCTTACAGGCAGAGAGAGAACTAGGGCGTTTAAAAGTCTCGACTATTGATGGCGACACCGATGGCGATGGCGACTTTGATCGCCTGGTAACTTATGGAGGGCGTTCTTTTAGCATTCGCGATCGCCATGGAAATCTGGTTTTTGATAGCGGTGATGCCTTTGCTCAAATTACTGCCAGACAAGTCCCCAGACTATTTAATTCTAATGGGACGAGGGATACCTTTGATAGCCGTAGCGATATCAGGGGTGCCGAACCTGAAGGTATAGCTGTGGGCAAGGTTGATGGTCAGACCTATGTTTTTATCGGCATCGAAAGGACTGGCGGCATTGTAGTTTACAACATTAGCGAACCGCTCAATGCCGAATTTGTTCAATATATCAATCTCATCGATGCAGAGACGGGGGATGCTCTTGATCGAGCCCCAGAAGGCTTACAGTTTATCTCTGCCGCGGATAGTCCCAATGGCGTACCGCTCTTAACCGTCTCTAATGAGGTTAGCGGTACAGTGAGTATTTATCAAATCGATTCAAAGTCCGATCGCCAAGCAGATTTGGAGGTATTAAAAGAGACTGGCGGGGATGACGATCGCAATGTCTTGGATAACGGCATTAACGAAGACAATATTCAAAATGATTTTAGTTTTCAGGCGATCGCTCTAGACAATCAGAAGTTTGAGTTAGCTACGGAGAGTCTAGCAGGCGTAATCGCGGCTGATCAGGAAACTGACTCTGCTGGTGCGAACTTCCTAATCTCCCTGTTAATCTTAACTATAGTATTGACGCGGGTCTGGCATCGCTGGCGGTAAAATCGACAGGTAGAGTCAAGAGACATTCCCCAAAGCGATCGCGCTGTCTGGTTTTTCGCCGAAGATTAAATCATACGGATTTGACGGCTTAATTATCGCTATTTTTAAAAACCAAAAACTAAGTAAAGCCAAAATTTGGTGGTACTTTATCTCTATATCAAGTTTATATAAAGCCCTGCTTAGTTTTTTGATACTTCTTATAATTGTTCTAATCTTAAATTAGGTTCTGCGCAGTTCCTTTCCAGTCAAACAAATATTGGGATTGAACAACTTATGAAGGCATTTCTTAAATCAAATGTGTGGATTATTGCTCTAGCATTATGTCTTTTATCATTTTTGGCCAATAGAGCAATTGAAACAGACAACTGTGTAGAAGTTGATCTCAAATCATTTAGAGCTGGTGCTTGCAGGGAGAATTGATCTGTGTAATTGCCGTGGCTCTGGCTTTACTAAAAAAAATAATTGATCGAGATCAACTAACAGCGCTCAACTTGCTTGAGACCGAGAGTAAATGGGACAATTACCCTAATTTTATTTTTATTTTGTAAACTTAATCAAATTGGGTAAAAGATTAGCTATTCACGGATAGATAGAAAAATCCATCATCAATTCAAAGCAAGAATCAGATATAAATAATAGGAATCCGATATATTAGTGGCTAATTGATACTTAAACTATGAGCACGTATGAATAATTAAGATTGAGCTAGTTAACCTTAGCCTGAAGGTCAACGAAATATAAATAAGCAGCTTTGGCTCTAAATATAGATAAATTTGGCTCCTTGACATATCTATCGACGATAAAATCTTAGAATACAATGGAGAAATCAGAAATAGTTATTGTCGATTGGAACAAAAAAAGCAATTTTTCTTTATTAAACGCTGCGCCTTTCTTTGATCGTTCTTATGCGACTGGCTTGGAGGGTAGGGGATTTGTTCATGCTCGGCACCCTATCTGCGAATATCCAGAGCATTTATATTTACAGCACAGCATATTAGTTTATCTCCAGCCTCAATATATTTCGCTCAGAAAAATTGGGGAAGCAATGCAGCCAGAAAACATTAGTTTTGGAGATGTAGCCATAATTCCCGCCCGAATCAATCATTGGGAAAAAATTGAATCTCCTGTATCCGAACTGATTGTTTTAACCATTGAACCAGATATCCTGAACCGTTTGGCTCGCGAAAAAATTAGTAGTGATTGTGTTGAATTACAGCCTACCTTTGCTCAACCAAACCTTTTGATTCAGAGTATCGCTTTAAATATCAAAGCGGAATTTGACTCAGGAAAATATGATCGTCGCTATGCAGAGTCATTATTTGATGCTCTATCAATGCATT
>JBCBWB010000254.1:0-5077 GCA_039817275.1 Cyanobacteria bacterium J06648_1
TCGACTCCCTGTTCGAGATAGCGTACGGCTTCGCTGTAGTCTTCTGCCGCCATGCTATCTAGTTGCCGAGCCGCAAATACCTGAGCATAGCCAAGATTTACCGAGGCGTTAGCTTCGCCTAGCTTATCTCCTACCTGACGAGCCGCAATTAAGGCTCTTTGGCTATATTTAATTGCCTCACTATAGTTTTTTAGATTGACGTTGGTACGACTGAGGTGGTTCAGGCTGGCAACTTCACAGGCATAGTCGTTAGCAGCGATCGCAATTTGTAAGGCTTCTTCGTGAAAGGCGATCGCTTTATCATATGCCCCAGCAGTGCGTTGGGAATAGCCCAGTAGGGTGAGGATACGCGCCTTTTCTTCTGTACCTTCTACCTGTTTCAAAGGTTCGTCGAAATAATCGAGGGTGTCCTGAAGGTAATCTCCTGAGAAAGAAGCAAACACGCCGCTGTATAGCGGAAAATCTTCTCTTTGGGCAAAAGCCCGCAAAATTTGCAGCATCACCAGAAAACAGCCATCCGCTAAAGCTGGCTTCGTGGCAACAAATACCTGCCAGAGTTCGCACCAAATTGAAGCGAAAGTAAGCAGGGTACTATAGGAAAGCTCTTTGCCAAACTTGGAGTTATAGGGCTGTTGGTCATACCAGGTAACTAAACCCCGCTGAAGATATTGCAGTAAAATTGCCAATTCGATCCAGGCACGCAACTCTAAATTATTTGCCATGGTGGCAAAATTCTTTGCCGACTGCTGTTGAGCTAGGGTTTGAAACAGTTGCTTTGGTAAAGGACTAGTTATTTTTTGCCCCCAGACGCGCCAGGGATTGGGTTTTTCGGCTCCAAAACCAGAGAAATTGCTGCCTGTGTACATCCAGCTTACCAAGTCTCCTTCCAAAGCCGTAAATGACTCTAAGCCAGCCTTAATTCCTGTCGCTAACTGCTGCCAGTCTTGGGCTAGCTGGGCATCTGCCTGAGTTTTTGCCGCTGCCTGAAGATTATCTGCCAGCTTACTTAATTCATCCGTACTAAGGGGGTTTTCTAGATTTGGGTCGAGAACATCGACAGTCCGCAAGAAATAGTCTTCTTGATCGCCTTCAATGATTGACTGAGCCGTCTCGGAAATTTCTGCCGCCACCTGGTTTTCTGCTAGCCAGCGTAGCCACTGCTTTTCAGTAGTTTTTAAAGCTCTTAATACTCGTGCTGCCTTGAGCTTAGTTGCCAATTGCGCCTCTGCTGCATCAATCCTCTGACTCAAACAGCGTTCGAGAATCTCACCCGTACCAATCTCTACTTGCTCTACCAGCATTTTGTAAACACGCTCAACCGAGCTAATCTTTCCTTGCAGGGTTAGCTCAACAATTTGGTCTATGAGGGCAAAGTAGCGATCGCTTAATGATTCGGACACAATAAATAAACTTAGTGACACAAAGAATATTATACCTATTTACTTGTTTGGGATATTTAGCTAAGTAATTATCACTGGGTAATGATCACTATGAGAGAGGAGAAATCGCCGCGTCTACTAGTTCAATGCCGAAATGAGCCATATAATTGATTGTTATCGCCAAGTTATACGGTTAAATCCAACCGTGGCTAGAAATGACCCAAGCTAAGATCAAACTGTTTATTGTCGATCCTGACTCCATTTTTCGTTTGGGGTTGCGCACCGCGATCGCCAAATATGCCGATTTTGAAGTTGTGGGTGAGGGCAATTTAGGTGAAGACACCCTGCGGGAGCTAACCCAAGGCATGGTGCTGAACGTTCTAGTGTTAGGGATTGGCTATAGTGGTGAGACAGAAGCTAGTTTAGAGCTAGCCCAACAGTTGAGATTGTTGTACCCTCAATTGCCGCTATTTTTATTGACTCCTAGCTTCAATGCTAAACAGATTAGCAAGCTAAGATCTTGGGGAGTTCGGGGTAATTGCGATCGCAGTGCCAGCATTAATCAAATTGTCGAAGCTTTGCACGCCGTAGCCTATGGTCGTACTTTTTGGGACGCTGAGGATAATGCTCCCCAGGTGTGGCAGCAGGCTTTGGCAAAAATTAGTAAGTCGGGCAGAATCGAACTAGAGCGGACTTTACGGGAAATTGAGCAGAAGTTAGACAATCCTAATCTTTCTGATTGGGAACGAGTGTTTTTGGTGGGCAGGAAGCGAGAATTGCAGTCGGCACGGTGGTTATCAGAACGCCTAGTAGCCGAAGAAATTGTTTTACCCGAAGATAGCCCTGTCTTAGAATCTCAAGTATCAGCAATTGTTCCTCTCCCCCCAGCAGAGTTAGCCCCCCTGCCAGAATTTGCTGAATCGGCAAACAAAACTATTTTTGAACGGGTGATGACGGATATTCAGCTGGGGTTAAATAATCGCAGCAAAATTACTCTAGAGATCGATCTGCTTCAGCCCCAGATACGCAAAAGCCTCTGCCATCTAATTCTGCTGCGTTTGAGCGAGACGATCGCCCAAATCCCGATCGCCAATACGCTAGATCAAGCTTATTTACCCTATTTCCAAGCTCTTTGGCAGTGGTCTACTAGCCATTTTTTTACCCAACACTATGGGCAGCTAAACGAAGCGGAGGCAACACAGCTAGAAGATATTTTTCAACAGGAATTTGCTGCTGTTAGTCAGAATATTTTTGCCGATATTTACGGTATGTCTGAGTTAGTCGATTATCTGACGGGCAAACCTGGCGTAGCGATCAACAACGTAGTTTACCAGTCAGACGACCCAGAGGCGATCGCCAGAATTGAATTTCTGCTCCATAATTTGATTATTCACCTGGCTAATGCGGTAGTGCAGTTAATCCTCAATAACTTCAACGATTTGGAGGTGTTCAAATACAAACTCTATCAAGAAAACTATCGTAGCGATCGCGAACTAGCTCGGTTTCGTAATCAACTATCCTGGCGCTATCGTCAGGACAACTATTTTACCCACCCGCAAAACATCTTTGAGAGCCGCCACCGTCTCTTGGTGATCAGCAGCGGGGCAATTAGAACTACCTATATTTACGTGCCACGTCAGACAGAATTAGAGCAGCTCACTGGCATTCCTTGGCTATCTACCATGGTCATCGAAATCCGAGATGCGATCGCTCCCTTGGTCAGAAAGGCGATCGCTTTGGGCGGTAGCGGAGTTGTTTTTGTTCTTACCCAAGTAGTTGGTAAGGGGCTGGGTTTGATCGGCAAAGGAATTATTCAAGGTATTGGCAGCACTATTAAAGATGTGCCACGCAACAATAAAAAACCCTGAGCAACGGTCAGGCAAGCCCCGTCGTTTTATATGCGGAGCGGTATCCACGGGTGCTATCGCACCCAAGCGCGTAGCGCGCTTGCCCGAAGGGCTGTGGACGGCGGGGATCCTGACCTCAAATTTGAGACAGGGTATAAATTAATTAATCAGATAACTGACCAGATCCGATCCAATCAAATTCAGACTAAAAACTACTGATCGTTACGATTACCATCGCTATCTCGATCCAACAAATCTTCCAAGAATTGGAAAGAAATATCATCCGCTTCTGCCGTTAGATTGTCGTTTGTGTCTTCGTCTAGATTATTGGGAGCAGGATTGGGATTAGAGTCAGCACTATCTTTGTCCAAAGTATCGAGCCAATCGGCAATATTATCGCTGTCCTTGTTAGGAGTTTCTAAGCTATCCAACCACTCAGAGATATTAGTCATATCGTTAGATTGGTCGTCAGAAAAGCTAGTAATCTCTGCGGTATTATCTCCTAACAAGTCAAACGAGCTAGCTTGCTCCGATTCCTCAAAACCAAGGTCGTCCAAGCTGATTTCTGCCGACTCATTAGTCTGACTAACGTTGAGATCAAGTTCGCTGCTTAAATTCGCTTCTGCATCATCAAAGCTAATCTCTTCCAGGTTAAGAGCCGCTGTACCCCCATCAAAGTCAATATCTTCGAGACTAACATCTGTTTGATCGCTACTATCTAGAGTGATTTCATCTAGATTAATCTCGCCTGCATCATCAAAGGTAATTTGCTCCAGACTAGTATCAACCGAGCTATCGGTATCACTAAGGGTCATTCCCTCTAGGTTGAGCTCGGCAGTATCAGCTACATTATCTAAGGTAATGTCATCTATATTTACCTCTTCAATTGAGGTGGTTTCGGCATCTCCGACTACATTATCAGCAAAGCTCGTCGGCGTAGTGTCTGCTGTGAGATCGAAAGATGTTTCAAAGGTCTCGAACTCCTGAATGTCGCTATCGGACTGCTCGTCTGACTTAAATAACCCAGAAGCAGCTGCGGCGGCACCCCCCAAAGCAGCAGCACCTCCTGCTCTACTGACCCCCTCAAAGATTCCTGTTCCGCTTTCAGCAGTAGGTTCATTAAGATCGAGGTCGAGGCTGGATAAATCTAGATTAGAGGCTGTGGCATTTTCGGCAACATTGCCTGGGTCGCTGCTCAAATCAAGATTTGAATCAAGATTTGAATCTAGATCTATATCGGGAGTGTCAAGGGAGATATCTACGTCCGTAGGCAAATTTGCCTCTGGAGTTGTGATATTGCCTGAGACATTATCTACCGTACCACCGAAATCTAGATTTAAGTCAGTATCTAGTGCCGACTCTGGAAGATTGACATCAGCATTAATTCCTGTAGAGACATCTAAGTCGGGTGTATTGATATCTCCGACTCTCGCGCTAACATCGGCAGCAATGTCATTGGCAGGATTATCCACACTAGTTTCGACATCTAGATTTGTCTCTAGATTGGGATTTAGATCAACATCTGAAGCATCAACAGAAGTATCTGCGACATCCTCTACGGTATCTCGTCCACGATTAAACAATCCTGAAGCAGCTGCGGCTGCACCACCTAAAGCGGCAGCTCCACCAGCAATTGCGGCACCACCAGCTCGATTAACACCATCAATAATACCTGTTCCGCCTTCAGCGCTGGGTGGATTAACGTTAGGTAAGTCTAGATCTGGAGTAGCAATGCTATCGGTAACTCCATCTACTGTACTGTCAAGATCAACCTGGGGCAAATCTAGGTCGGGAGTAGTGACGCTGCCTGAGATCTCGTCTACGTCAACTCTTCCAAGATTTAAATCTGTG
>JBCBWB010000255.1:0-5000 GCA_039817275.1 Cyanobacteria bacterium J06648_1
GGACGATGCGCGGTTTTCCTGGTAAGATTTCCAATTTAACTTGGTCGCAACGAAGATCGAGTAATGCACCTCTATTGGCAGCGTCGAGTGTAGAAGGCATTGCGGTTTGGAAAAAAGAAGCTGACGATGAAGATGGTTGGAATGCAAACGTTTTAACTTTACACGATCGCAAAATTCAAGCCCTACTGTTTCATCCCCACAGCTTATTACTGGCTTCTGCTGCTGATGATGGCTGGTTGGGTTTGTGGACAAAAGCCAAACAAGTAGGACAAATATTAGAGGGTGCGAAAGATGGTTTTTCCTGTTTAGCTTGGAGTCAAGATGGTAAACAGTTGGCTGCGGGGGGTCAAAACGGAGAATTAATTGTCTGGTCGGAGTCTAAGCGAGGTAAAGGTTTTGCTTGATTGGCGATCACTTTATCAACTGCTTTACACGACTCATGCGATCGCACTATGTAACTGTGTAAAAACTTCAGGAGATCGCTACATTTTTTCTCTTGTTAAAACCAAGGAAAAATCTCTTTTTGTACATCATGATAAAGCAAGCAGGGATAAAGTTACATCTTCATAAAATAGTTCAATCGTTTCAAACTCTCGACGCAGTAAATTCTCTACTTGTGATGTCGAACAGTTTCCAAGTCGCAGCCAAATGACTTTTGGTGGATTGCCAAATACTAAGCTCAGATCGTGCATATCAGCATCTTTCGAGACAATCATTAAATCATTGTCTTTTGCATAATCTCAGACTATTGGATCGATTGTTGCTTTCATCCCCACATCTCGAACGTGAAGCGAGTTGGGAAAAAGATCGCTCAAACGGCTTGGCAATTTAGGCGATAAGTTTTCATCAAACAATAATTTCATGTGGGTAAGGTCGTGTTCATAAATCGACGCTCACGGTCGGCAGCATAAGCAATGCAGGCTTTTAAGTCTTCTCGTGTCAGATCGGGAAAATCATCGAGAATTTCTGCTTCACTCATCTCGGAATCTAGGTATTCCAGCACTTCATATACTGTAATTCGCAAACCACGTACACAAGGCTTACCACCGCGTTTGTTTGGTTCGACCGTGATGTAGTCTCTGTAATTCATAATTGAAATTATTCGCACTATTTACACGATCTTAGACTAAGAATGCTGGCTTAAGTTTGTCATTATTTAGTGCCAATCGAATTTACTATTGTCTTCAGTTTATTAGCTTAGTTTTATGGTTTTGTAATGCGATCGCTATTTCTAACTGCTATATAAACTTAATACGATCGCCCTACGTATTTCCTTTTCAAATCCTACGTAATTTGAACTGTTTTGTTTAAAACAAGATTCTTATAAATAGAGCTTTAATCGCACTACAATAAAAATTAAGCTCCCACCCCTAAGCATCAAATTATTATTTATGAGTGACACTATATCTATTCAACAGGTTATTGAAGATTTTGAAACTCTTTCAACTGAAGATCAAGATTTGTTGTTAGAACTAATTCATAAACGACGCATTGAGAGACGAAGAACAGAAATTGCTCGCAATGCGACTCAAACTTTGAGATCTATTGAAACAGGACAAGCTAAACAAGGAACTTTAGCAGATCTGCGAGCCGATTTACTTGAGGAAGAATGAGAACCTTAATCTGGGATAATAGCTTTGCTCGCGCATTCCCTTGCGTCTTACGCCGCCCTAAAGGATACCGCTCCGCATAACGCGGGGTCGCTCGCCAAAAGAGCTTTTAAGCGTTTTGTCCGTAAAAATCCTCAGTTACAGAAAAAAATATTTGAGACGATCAATTTACTAGCATCTGATCCGTTTACATTTTCTTTAAAATCTCATAAGTTAAGCGGTCAGTTAGAAGGTTTGTGGGCTTGTTCTGTGGCGTATGATTGTCGAATCATCTATACTTTAAACGCGATCAAGATACAGATGAAGAGATGATTGTGTTAATCGATCTTGGAACTCATGATGAAGTATATTGACAATACTGATACTAGCGTTCGCTCTTAAAACTGCGCTACAAAAATCAAGCGATCGCATTGTGTATCCACTTTGAAAATCACAGGCGATCGCTTTCTAGGGTCGGCTAATTTGCCTTATCAGGTGTTTACTCTTAGAAAGATATATTCACACCTATAGAGATTGAACCACTAACCCCCATGGTAGTGATCCCTGCTGATGGTTTCAGTTGGTGAGCATTAAACCGTACAGTTTCACCTTTTGGTTTAATGCTGGCGAACTGGATGCCCATTTGGCACCCGCCAAGGTTGGCAAAGAACTCTTGAAGGTCATTGCTGGTAATATCAGCATCAGCCGAAAGAGCGTTGACATTTGCTGTGGCAAGAGTCACCATAATGTTTTTCCACGCTTTGTCCATTTCTTGACCAATCACATCAGCGACTCGATCATAAGCATCAGACATTTTATCTTCCTCCGTTGGTGGGGCAATTAATAAAAGCCACTCCATTTGCCCCAAAAACAGAGATGAGCTTAGAAACTACTACTGAATTGCATGTATTTCCATCACACCTACACTCTTTATTATAAGGAAACTTTCTGGATATCATACTAAATAGTTATAATATTGATAATTTTTCTGAATATCATTCCGTGGAAAAACCTCCTAAAAAGCTGCTTGAACAGGTCAGCGATGTTATTCATCTGAAGCATTATTCTTACAAAACTAAAACAAGCTATGTTTATTGGATAAAACGCTACGGCATGATTCATATACTCAAACTGCTATATATATCTATCTGCTTGACCAAATAATGCGATCTATGATTAATTGCTCTACAAACTTTGTGCGATCGCAGACAAAGTTTAAGCTTTGTTGATTGCCAAAAACTACTTTTTTTACAAACGATAGCTCCTCGACTGTTGGTAATTCAATGCAGGTTGAAAATGAGAAGGCATCAATAATGATAACTACATCACTAATAGGAGCTAATTTTAAAACTCCCTGCTCGCCCCACTCACAGCGCACCTCAAAATTATTTTGATCGAAGTTCATATATCTTTTAACCCCGCCTACAGCACAAAGCCACTGTCAAAAACCCAAACAACTGAACCAAAACAATACTCGGACCACTGGGTAAATCGATCGCACCAGAAATGACCATTCCCACTACTCCACTGAACGCACCTATCCCCGCAGCAGTGGCTAAAAAAGGGACAAACTGCTGACAAATTAATCGAGCAGAAGCAGCAGGAATTACTAGAAAACCGTTGACCAGGAGTATGCCAACTGCCCGAATAGTTAGGGCAATAGTTATTGACAAAAGCACGATAAAAAAGTAGCGATGACCGCGAACGGGTACGCCTTTTACTAAGGCTAAGTCGCTGTTGAGGGTGAGTAATATCTGTTCTGGCAAACTGATAGTTATCCAGGCTAAAGTTACAGCCAAGAGTAACGATAATAAAATTAAATCCGTATTACTAATCGCTAAAATATCTCCAAACAAAATAGATAATAAATTACCCCGATATCCTTTTAAATAGCTAAAGCCAATCGTGCCTAAAGCGATCGAACCCGATAGGGAAATGCATAATACGGTATCGCTACCTAAATCGGTTCTATCGATTAAATAAATTACTCCTAAACCGAAAGCAACGGTAAAACCAATTAACGTCCAAGTTGAGGGAAGTTCTAGTAACGCAGCTAAAACCACTCCTAGCATCGCCGAATGTCCGACGGTATCTCCAAATAAAGAGAGACGACGCAGGATTAAAAAGCTGCCCAAAATTCCCCCTAAAATCCCCAACAGTACACCACCTAGTACCGCCCGTTGCATGAAGGGTAAACTAAAAAGACTCAGTACGTCGGCTAGGTTCATGATGATGACAGGTAGGGCTTACTAAAGAACCGTATATTTGTAAAAGATTTTCGGGCGTGAGGGTAGTTGATGGTGAGCCTTGATAAAGTAAGCGACGGTTCATACAGATTACCGAGTCGCAATATCTACTGACTAAATCTAAATCGTGGGAAACTTCTAAAATCGTCCAGTTGTGTTCTTGTTTAAGATTATCGAGCAAAGCAGCAAATTCCATTTCTCCCGTAGCATCCACCCCTGCTAAAGCTTCATCGAGGACTAAGAGACGACGAGGAACGACCAAACAATAAGCCAGTAAGACTCGTTTTAATTCTCCTCCGCTAAGAGTACCAATTTTTTGTTGGGCTTGTTTGGTTAGATGAACCTGTTCTAGAGCTTGGTAAATTCTCTCTCGTTGACCTTTAGAAGAATGCCACCACTGTTTGCCATTTAAGCCCAAAGCCACTAATTCCAATACTGTTAGGGGAAAAGTGCGATCGAAAGGAAACTTTTGAGGAATATAGCCAATTTTCTGTTTAAATCGCTTTAATTGCTTACCAGTAGAATTAAACAATCTAATTTCGCCCGATCGCGTTTCAACCAAGCCTAAGATAGATTTAATCAAAGTACTCTTCCCCGCACCATTCGGACCAATAATCGCCGTATGCGTACCTGGTAATAATTCAAAAGAGACATTATCTACCGCTAGATATTCCCCACGCATCACCGATAAATCTTTAACTGTAACAATGGCTTGGGTAACAGATAAATTGCTGTGCATCGAATTTAATAGGCAAATATCTAATGGTTAATGTTTAATGCTCAATGTTTAATGTTCAATGATTATTGGCACGCTCTTTCTAACGCTTCCAAATTTCCCCGCATAGCTTGGAAATAATATTGCGGATCGGTATCTCCCGACTCTATAGGATCGATCGCCTCTAAGGATAGATTTAAGTCACTAGATATCTGTTCGATGCGTTTGTCTTCAATTCCAGGTTCGGTAAGTAAAGCTTTAACCTGATATTCTTCGGCAGCTTGTTGTACTCGTTGGATATCTCTAGGAGTAATGCTATCTTCAGGAATCTCTACAATTGCTTCTTGTTGTAGTCCGTAACGTTGAGCTAAATAGTGAAAAGCGGAGAGAAAAAAGTAAATGTATGTCGAATGTTTGCTATTAGTCGCAACACATTGAATTTATGGCTGA
>JBCBWB010000256.1:0-4995 GCA_039817275.1 Cyanobacteria bacterium J06648_1
CTCCAGATGTTCTGCTGCTGCCTGTAAAAGCGCCGCCTTAACCTTTTTGACATCAGAACCATAGGCTACTCCAGCGGGAGAAAGGGTAGAGCTGATTCGTTCGGAGTTGCTTAAAGCCATTCGCGACAGCACTACCCCAGAGGTAGTGATCAAGAAGCAGGGTGGTTTGCCTGTACTGTACCTTGGTTATCCTCAAACATCATCACAATTAGAGGAAAATTCTCCCAACTCCGAGGATGATCTGCGTTATTTATTCACCGTAACCAAAGAAGATATTACGGGTAGAAAATCTAATAGTCAAACTGCCGAAGATTTAAAGCTGGAAATTGAACAGGCGATCGCCAGAGCTAAAATCGAAAGAAGTTCGGCATATATTCAGCGTCAAGGCATTATTGCGGCAGGATTATTGTTATTGGGTTGGCTGGTCACAAGGCTTTTGACTCAGCTACAAACCTACCCCCTGAGAAAAGCAATTCAGAGAGTAATTCCAGGGCTGCCTAGTAATACTAGCGCTCAACCTTCTAACCTAACAACTCTATTCCGTCTCAAGTTGGGTTTTGCACAATTTATACTCTGGGTCGTCATAACTCTGGTTATTTTTCGTCTTTTTCCGTCAACTCGCCACTGGCTCTATTTTTTGCTGAGTTTGGTAGCTAGTACCTTTGAGAAATCTGTCTTCAGCCTGGGCGACACAGAGTTCTCTATTATTCGCTTGGCAGTTTTGATTGCTTTATTCGTAGGTGCAATTTTTCTCGGTAACTACGTTAGCAACATGTTGCGAACTAATGTACTGCAAGTCACCAGAATGACGCGAGGTTCCCAAGAAATTATTTCAATCATCATCAAATATGGTTTAATTTGCCTTTTTACGGTGATTTTACTCCAGGCAAACGGCATCAACTTAAGTTCTCTGGCGCTAATTGGTAGTGCGCTGGGTGTAGGTATTGGTTTTGGTTTCCAAGATATTGCGCGCAACTTTGCCAGCGGCATCGTTCTATTGTTCGAGCGATCGATTCAGGTGGGTGATTTTATTCAGGTCGGAGAACACCTGGGAGTGGTCGAAGAAGTAAGAACTCGCAGTATTGTCCTCAAGACTTTGGATCGGATTTCAATTATCGTGCCGAACTCGCGTTTTTTGAGCGACGAGGTAATCAACTGGAATCATCGCCGCAGCGTTACTCGTCTCCATTTACCAGTCGGTGTAGCCTATGGTTCTGATGTCAAAAAGGTTAAGGCGGCGCTTTTACAGGCAGCAGCAGAACATCTGGAGGTGCTACGAAATCCTGCTCCTCAAGTATTTTTTGTTGGTTTTGGTGACAGTTCTCTAGATTTTGAGCTGTTAATTTGGACAGCCGATCCTAGTCGTCAAGCACCTCTAAAAAGCGATCTTTGCTTTCGGATCGAAGAACTTTTCCAGGAACAGGAGATCAGCATTCCCTTTCCGCAACGAGATGTTCATCTTCAAGCAGAGGATTTGCCCCTCAAACTTTCGCCTCAATTGGAAGGGCATTTGCTTTATTTATTAAAAGGATTGGTCGCCCAGCAGTACAACGGCAACAACCCAGCTAAAGGTAATAGTTCTAATAGCCGTCCGATTAAAAAATAATAGTTAAAAATTGTAGTTAGCGATCGCCAAGACGGGCTGATATAAATATATAAGAAACATTGGCTTGATGTGCGCCTAAAATTAGACTGCAAACTGTTTGTTCAAGGGTTAACTAACGCTTTCAGATTCACTAGTAGAAGGTTCCTTTACTTCAGTCTGCTGAGGCTCACCAGCAGCTTCTAACTTGGCATTCATACTGATCGACTTCTCAATATTTGCTGCTTCTTTCTTGAATTCATTTTCAAACTCTTTTGAGGCATCCTGAAAACTACGGAGAGTCTTGGCAACGCTGCGACCAATCTCAGGGAGTTTTTTTGGACCAAATACTAGTAAAGCAACGATCGTAATTAGAGCCATTTCTGGTAAACCAATGCCAAAAATGTTCATAGCTTTATTTCCTATAAGTTTAGTAAATTAAATAATAGCTCAATCCTCATATATTTGAAGACTGAGCTGCACTGTTAGCTAATTCAATAGTTAATCAAGAATGTGGTGCTGGATTTAACGACTTAGCGTTCTCCAATCCACATCGATTCCTTCGAGGATTAAGGAAGAATTATAAAGTTGCAGAATAATCAAGAGGAATACTAGAAATAGAGCCATAAATACTCCCATCAGGACAGTAGTTCCCCAACCAGGGGCAACCTTACCGTATTCAGAGTTAAGAGGCTTGAGAATATTTCCCAAACGAGTTTGCTGTGACATAAAATCAAATAGTGATGTAATATCGGTTTTATTCGTAATCTTCTGTAATATTATAGAGTAATAGTCCTCATAAATATTATTAACTTATGGAACCCGCAATATTTCTTGGTGTCAGTTTAGGAACTGTGTTAGTTGCTATTACTGGCTATTCAATCTACACGGCTTTTGGTCCTCCATCATCCGATTTAGGCGATCCTTTTGAGGATCACGAAGACTAGTTCATTGAACATTAAACATCGAACAGTCAATAGTTAATCAAAGTTAGAAGTCAGGAGCGATCGCTTCTGACTTTTAGTTTTTAGTTAGCTTTGGTTGGCTAGCCAGTTGAGAATTTGGACGTTAACTGCTTCAGGATTCTCGTCATGGGGACAGTGACCAGCATTGGGAACAATCTGGAATTTAACATCAGGATTGCTAGTAGCTAAATCCTGGTATATTTTTGCTCCCGATACGGGCGTCCAAGGATCTTTTTCGCCCCAGATTACCAGTAGCGGTTTAGTCAAGTTGGGCAATAGTTCATTGGGAGTTTGCCCCGCAGGGGCGGTTAATACCGAAGCAAAAACCTGCTGTGCGCCAGGATCGCAGGATGGTTGATAGAGCAGATCCACCAATTCATCTGTAACAGCGTTGCGATCGCGATAAACTTGATAGAGAGTGCGGCGAATTTGGCTTTTGCGACGGATATTATTAAAGAGAAAGTTTCCTGTCAGAGGTGATTTAACCAGCTTGGCAAAGCCACCCATAACCACGCCGAGTAGGGGATTGAGATCTCCAGGGCGATGATTTAAACCTCCTGCACAGTTGATTAGCACTCCACCAGCAGATACTTCGGGATTTTGTGTCACTAACATTAATGCTAGCAGTGCGCCGATCGAGTTTCCCACAAGTACCGTGGGTTCATTAATAAACTCTGCCCAAAAATCCGTAATTTGCGATCGCCATAGTTCGAGAGTATAGTCTAGGGGCGCTTTATCTGAGCCACCAAAACCTAGTAAATCGATCGCAAATACCTTGTACCCTGCATCTGCTAGGACAGGGATATTCTTGCGCCAATGTCCGATAGATGCGCCAAAACCATGGATCAACAATAGCGGCTTGCCTTCTCCCGCAACGGTATAACGAATTTTATGTCCTTGCCACTGCCAATCTAGCTTTAACAGGGTGTCATTTGATAACGAATTTGCAACCACAGCTTTTGTATTTATATTCTGTCTGAAAAGTTATAGTTTTGATATCTTAGATCCTACATAATTTGGTCTTAGGAATCAATCGTTTTGCTGTCGGGGTGCAATACATAAAATATTGACTTATAAAATAATTTCAAGTGTCTTAATGCTTAACCGATGCTCAGAGCAGTGTAGTTATTCTAATTAGTTTCCGTACCCTCTAAGCTATCTTTTTAGGTAGTAGATTGAAAGGGTTACAGAGATTCATCACACGACAGTCATGAACTGGATTAAAGAAGCAGGAATTAAATTGCCCAATGCTCCAGAAGGAGAAGAAATTCCCGAAATAACCGAGATAGATGAATTATAAACATTTATTGGGAACAAAAAGAACAAGGTGTGGGTTTGAAGAGGGCGCGAATGCGCCCAGTGCCAGGCGGCGCGTAGCGCCAGTGCCTGCTTCGCAGACCAGAACACGGAGTGTTCGCGCTGGTCAGATGCTACGCATCGCGTAAATCATTGGCAACCTGGAATACTACTATGGACGATTGGCGACCGCCGTAGCTCCAGTTTTCAAATTTTATGGTCAACAATTAAATGCTGGCACAGTTTTTGGTATGTTACGCAAACGCGAATGCGTTCAGTGCCAAGCTTCGCTTGGTCAGGTGCGAATGCACCGCATTGGAAAGTCTATCCAGGATTTATTGAACCAGAAGACCACCTAGTCTGCAAAACTTACATGACAAGAGTAGAGGGCGAAAATACCCGTCTCAGGCACCACCTAGCCCGCCTTCATCGCCAAACCCTGTGCTATTTTAAGTCCCTGGAAATGCTCCGATACTCAATTCGCCTTCTACTCCATTATCTAAAGTTCAAAACTGTTAGTACGATCGCTTTATTCATTACTTATTCAGCAACGCCAGATATTTCAAGATATTTCTGAATGTGTAATGGTAAGGGTTGATTTGGCTATCTCACGACTCAAATGATAGCTTCTAAAAAGCTAAAAGCTATATGCGTAGAGGTATCCTTTAGGAAAAGCTAATGGCTAAAAACACTAATTATTTAAAACTAATAAATGAAAGTATTAAAGCTTGGTGATGATATAAATACCGATGATATTATTCCCGCGCATCGTAGTACCAATCCCGATCCTGAACATCAAAAGCACTATGTCCTCGAACACATTATCGGCATCGATACTTTACTCGATTATGAGGTAATTGAAGCAGGGAAAAACTTTGGCTGTGGTTCAAGTCGCGAATATGCACCTATAGCGATCAAAGCAGCAGGAATTAAGCTAGTCCGCGCTCAGTCTTTTGCCGAGATTTTCTATCGCAACAGCATTAATATTGGTCTAAATCTGGAAATTATTGGCGATCGCCAGGACAACCCCGTAGTTAACGCGATCTCTGCGGCTGGAGGCTTAACGGCTTTTAATCAGCAGCGATTAGAAGGGCGAATTTCGGTGCCTCAAAGTACTACTGCACCCCGTCCGATGACGATGGCGGAGAAAAT
>JBCBWB010000257.1:0-4952 GCA_039817275.1 Cyanobacteria bacterium J06648_1
CTCGTGAATATCAGAAGAATTTAAGTAATTCAGTATAGAGTAAAAATCATGAAATTTTCAGTTCGAGAAGTATCCCCCTTACTAAAAGTAGGTTCATCTGGCGCAGCAGTCCTTACTTTACAAACTAAGCTGCGCGATCGCGGTTTCAACCCAGGTACAGTTGACGGCATTTTTGGTCGAGATACGAAACAAGCCTTAATTGCTTTTCAAAGAAGTGTCGGTTTATCCCCTGACGGTATAGCAGGGAAAAATACCTGGGCTGCTTTAAATGCAGGAGAAATTAAACGCCCTGTAGCTACTGGTTTGTTTACTGTCGATGCTGTCAGCCAGATGTTTTATGATGCGCCCCGACATAATATTGAGAAGTATCTACCCGCAGTTTTAAAGTCTTTGGAGAAACAGGGATTAGGCGATCGCAAGATGATTTTGATGGCTTTAAGCACGATCCGCGCCGAGTCTGCTAGTTTTGCCCCAATAAGCGAGTTTCAGTCTAGATACAATACCACTCCAGGGAAACACGCCTTTAACCGTTATGATTTTCGTGCCGATCTGGGTAATAGTGAGGTGGGAGACGGAGCTAAATATAAAGGACGAGGTTTTATTCAACTGACAGGTAAAGCCAACTATCGTACCTACAGTAAGCGTTTGGGCATGGGCGATTGCGAAGCTAGCCGAAGGCATCGCCTTTTAAACAATCCTGATCTGGCTAATGATGCAAGCATTGCAGCCGATATACTCGCTTATTTTCTCAAAGACAAAGAATATCTAATTCGCCAAGATTTAGCTGACGGAAACTTGCGGGCAGCTAGACGCAGAGTAAACGGCGGTTCTCATGGACTACAGCAGTTTACCACCGCTTTTAATACAGGATTGGGAATGTCTAACGGTATTGCCTGATTTGTAAGTAAGAATTTAGGTAGGGTGGGCAATCACGAAGGTAGTAACCGAACAACCAAGCTTAAAAACAGCTGTGTCCACCTTACTAAAGATTGCCTCTACGCCCTCACAACTAACAACCAATTTATACATTAGTAAATTTAGAAGTAATCAAATGAGTTCTTCTCCTAGCTTTGACAGATTAGTTTTCTTTGGCGATAGTCTAACTGACACGGGCAATACTTTTGAGCTAAGTAGCCAAAATCTGATCGTACCCCTACCGCCTGAAAGCTTAGGATATGAGCAAAGGTTTTCCAACGGCGAGGTTTATGCAGATATCGTTCCTCGGCTGTTGGGCATTGACAACGTAGACAACTTTGCCTTTACCGCGGCTGCATCCTTGGGAGAACTTTCTCTCGGCACGATCCTGGCGCTAAATGGTGTGTTGGGTCTTCAGAGTCCAGATGCAGATCCCACATTGCTTGACTTTGACATTAACCTCAATGCTCAGGTTGATCGCTTTCTAGACCACCCTGGTAATACGGATAACAGTGCTGCATCTCTCTTCATCGGCTTGAACGATTTTGGTCAGTTTGTACTGGCTAACCCAGAAGCAACCCCTGAAGAGGCGATCGCATTTGCCTCAAATGTTGCTGAGTCAACTCTCACAGCAGCAGATAGATTGGTTGATTCTGGTGTGGAAACAATTATATTAAACACATTGCCAGTCAGTAGCTTTTTTCCATCCAGTACAGTCCAGCCTCCGTTTCCAGACGAAATAATAGAAATCCACAATGAAGCATTGTTGGCAGGTAGCGCGGAGCTAACTGCGTCGGGGGTAAATGTGCTTGTGGTAGACTTGGCAGCCATTGCAGGGGAAATTGCAGCAGACCCCAGCGCGTTTGGTTTTGTAGCACCCCTTTCAACCTTCAAGTTCTTTGGTGTTGGTGGTAACCCAGACATTACCGAAACCTCTGACGGCATCGTTCTCAGTTTTCCTGAAAATCCTGCCTCTCTTGAAAATCTAGACCAGCAGGTATTTTTTGATTTAGTACATCCGACAACTGCCACCCATGGTATTTTTGCTGCTTTCTATTCAGAGAGTTTGACCAGTAATGTGCAAATTTTGGGTAGCGATAACGATCGCATCGAAGGTAGCAGTACAGATGATTTAGTGTTGGCAGGTAGTGGCAACGATTTCGTACTTTTGAAAGATGGTAACGATGTTGCCCTGGGTGGACTTGGCAATGATAGAGTTTTTGCAGCCTCGGGTGACGACATTATTTCTCTGGGTTCCGATCACGATCTTGGCTTCGGCGGACGCGGTGACGATGTAATTGCGGGTGGCGTTGGCAACGATACACTAGTTGGTGGACGTGGCAACGATATTCTGATTGATGGGCTTGGTTCGGACAAGGTTTTTGGTGGAAGCGGTGACGATATGTTTGTCTACTCAGAATCTAGTTTGCTCGGTGGCACTGGAACGAGCGATCGCGACTTATTTTTTGGTGGTCAGGGTCATGACACGCTCTTTTTAGCATTGACCGATACCACTCGCCATGAGATTGAAGATAGTGATGACATCTTTACTTCACTGACTCAGCTTGGAATTTCGACCCGTAGCATTGAAGATATTAGCTTTATTGAAAGTCCCGCGGAATTGAGTACTCTCGAAGCCGATGCCCGTATTGCTGAAGCAGACCTATGGGGACTAATTTAAATTCAGTCATTAGTGATTAGCTACGAAAGACAAAAGATTTGCGAATCTTATCCTTCAGGACAAAAAACAAAAAATCCATTGCACATATGGAGGAGATTTATCATGCAAGCTCAATGGGAAAATTATTTACAGACATACGCAGATCGCGCTTATCATCAGACAACTATGGTACGTCACGCTGGAGTATTAGTCGCTTTTGCTTTAGATGAAAAACGCCATATTTATTACACGGTATTAGACCAAGAAAATGAACCAGAAGCATTGGATGCTCGGAATTGGCTGGCAACACCCCAAAAGCTAGTGTTTCCGAATGAAATTTCTCAGGTAGGCTTTAGTATCTTACCAAATAAAGTTTTGCCTGCGGTTAGAACTAATGGCAAACCAGCAAGACATATTTCAGAAGTCGATCGCTTTTTTTCTACTACTGCGAGGTTGACTGCGGATGCACCTTTCCAGGTTGTTAGCGACAATCAATATGTTTATCTCTTTCGTCAGGCAATTTCTGCCGAACATCCCGCCATGGTGACTATATCTAGTGGTGAAGCAGAAGTACCGATAGTTAATCGAACCTTGTTATGCGATCGCTTTATCTTAGCAGGGACAGAATTAAAAACCGTTCGTGAAGTGCGTTATCGTCGCAGTCGTCAAAAGATTTTGGGCGATGGTAGTAAAGATAGTTTGGGGGCGGTGGATATGAATAATCTGCCGTTTTACGAACCGACTTTGGAGTTGGATTTTGTCCGTAATATTAGCCTGGGTAGGTTTACTGTAGCTTTAGTGCCGACTGGCGTTCCCGACGTGCAGCGATGGCAAATTTTTGTTCATAATCATCGTAGCGATCGCCTTGATTCTTATAATATCGAGCGTTCTGCTGATGGCTTATTTAATACCCAAGGTACAGAAAGCCCCGCAGCTTTTGAGAAGATAGGACACGCGGAATCTGCTTTGCAACTGGATGCCGATACCTACATTGAGGGTAAGGCACTGGTTGTTAACCGTCAGGCATTTAATATTTCTCTCTGGATTAAGCCTGAAAGTACGGGCATAGTTTACGCCGAAGGCAAACCCGAGACTATTTTTAGTTTGGGTATTGTGGAAACAAGTCAGGGATATGGTGTTGAGGTTTTTTCGGCAGGAGAAAAAGTCATTTCTGTTGCCAATATTATTAACTTGGGAACGTGGCATCATATCAGCGTTTCTCTATCTCCTCAAGCTGAAGGAAAGGCGCAAGTAAGCATTCAGGTAGACGATAATATTGTCCACGAAGAGGATTATCTATCTTTACCACTGCCAACAGCTACCGCTACCGATTTAGATTCTTATCTGGGGAGAAACATTAGCGAACCTGCTAATTCCCTTGCCGCTACCATTGACGAACTATCAATCTGGGATCGTTCTCGATCCGAACTAGAAGTTAACAGCAGTAAAAACGTCCGTAAAACTGGCAACGAACCTGGACTGATTACCTACTGGCAGTTTGACGAGGGTAATGGCGCAACAATTTATGACCATGCTGATACAGCCAATAACGGCACCATTAAAGGCGATCCACTTTGGATTCAGTCTGATGCACCGATCGGGGATAATCCTGGTATTCGTCGCAGTAGCTTTGGTTTTGCAGGCAGAACTATAGCAGGAAAAGGTATTACGGCATTACTCTACCATCAGCAGGAAGAAAAACCCTCTGGAAGCGATCGCACGACTGCACCCAGTAAGCAAAGTGCCAGGATGTTGTTAGCCGTAGCAACTAAAACTGAGGGAGAAACTGAGGCGAAGATTGCGACTCTTGACTTTGCTGTCAGCAGAAGGGGGCGGTTATCCCAGATACCAGACGAGATTGAGTTACAAACCATCGGTACTGGAGATCTAGACCAAAATGCTTTAGTCGATCGCACTGTAGAATTAGAATCAGAGATTGCAACTCTCACAAGACAAATTACCGAACTACAGAGTCGCTTACAGGTAAGAACTGACATATCTAAAGAATTAAACCAACTTGAGCGCATTCAAGCAAATCGCCCGAATGTTTCAATCCATAATTCATTACGCAGATGGCAAGCTCAACTCAACATACAGTTGGCGAAGATCGAGGACTTAAAAAATCAAGAACAAGTCATTGTTGAAGAATTAAAACCCCTGCAAAAATCCTTAGAGACAAAGCAGAGATGGTTAAAAGTAATTCGCGATCGCCTGAACGGAAATCCTGCTCTACCAATGCGTTTAGTACATATCGATCCTAACGGCTTCAACGTTACTGGGGGACTGTTAGATTTTGCTTGGACAGAAGACGCACCCCAACTGTTTGAGAGTGGCGACGGCATGGTGCGGATGTATTTTCGGGGTAGTGAAGACCAAT
>JBCBWB010000258.1:0-4886 GCA_039817275.1 Cyanobacteria bacterium J06648_1
ATTGGCGCTGGCGCAATACCCGAAGTAGTATCCAACATTAGAACAATTACCAACAGAGATCCTGCGGTAGAAAAAGTAATTAAGTTTATTACTCTTCATTTTGGACCCCAAGAAATTTTGCTCAATTTGGAAATAAAGTTTGTTGATGAGCTAGAAAGCAAAGAATTAGCGATCGCCGTAGAACGTCTGGAGAGTTCAATCTCGAACCAGCATCCAGAGATCCAAAATATTTTTATTGAGGCTAAATCTATCTCAGCTAAGAGAAAAGCGAAGGAAAAGGAACAAGATGCTGTTGACACAGCTGTTGAGGTAGCAGAGTAAATAACTTCAAATATTATCTATGGCGGGAGATCGCTTCCTCTGCTTGATTTCCTGTCTCTGTTATTCATCTATCTGTTTAGACCCGACCGTCTGATAACGTTAGAAGAGTCTGGCTTGGGGGCAATGGTCGGTTTGACCTGCATTTTGGCAAAGCTGGCGATGCCATAGTAGAGTTGTTCGGCAACTCGCTGGTTTGCTGCTTCATTGAGATGGATTGCATCTAAAAAGCTAGGAGAAGGATATTTATCCGTCAGCTTATACAGATCTATGACTTTGATATTTTTAGGATAGGCTCTGGCTAGCTTTTGAGCCGCGGTAATAAAGGCTGGATAGTCGGCTCTAACTTTTTTGATGTAGGTTCTACCTAGTTCGGTGGCAATCTTGCCTTCGGCAGCCGTTAACTGAGATGGATTGCGTCCCGTGATTTCTGGCTGCATGGCGATCAGCAAGGGTACTTTCGCTGCGGCGCTCAGATTTAACATCTGCTGCTGATGTTCTGCATAGCGATTAACTCGCCCCTGTAGTTCAGACTCGCTTGACGGTAGATGCTTCACTAGGTTAGACGTTTTTTCGTCTAGTAGGAAATCCACTTTGGCATCATCCTGGGACTTATCCCACTTTTTAGCCGCCAACTGAGCCAGGTAGCTATTATTTTGTAATGGCTCAATTAGTTTATCTATATAAGCGCCTACACTATCAAGCTGACTGTCTGAGGCTATTTTGCTTGTGGGGAGGGGAGTCGCCTTTTGTGTACTCGGTAGGAGCAAGTCTTGATAACCATGCAGCACGACAATCAAATCGGGCTGATATTGCAATATTTGTAGAGCAATCTGAGCTAGTTCATTACCTGAAGCATAGCCAGGCACAGCCGCGTTAATGATACGGTAATTTCCTGGTTTAATTTGAGCTGGTTTTGCCAGATATTTCTGTCTTTCAACCTCGTCGAAGGGAAGTAAATCAGGCTGATATTCTCGGGGAGAGGCTTGCTGTTGCCTTAATCTTTGCTGAAGACGGCTCTCTAACTGGGCGCTGATGGTACTTGAATTATTGGGACTACCATAACCAAAAGCGGTAGAACTACCCAATAAAAAGATTCTTACTTCGTCCTGGGGTTTAACCAAAGGTACTGCTTGGCGATCGCGAAATCCCTGCTCATTGATTTGCCATAGCTCCTGCTGCTGATTCTCCACCAAACTATAGCCTACAGACATACTGCTTTTTGCCAAGAGAGAATCCTGTTTCCTAGCTCGCTCAACTGCCTGAGGGGAAACAAAATTCAACTGATAAGCACTGAGGGGATCGGACGTGGCTTCTACCTGAGCAAATTGACTGCGATCGCCAGAAATATCGATAAAAATCCGTGTCAGTAATTCTAAGGAGAGTAAAAACAAACCAACAGAAGCGATCGCTCCCAACCAGGAGAAGCGACGTACTGGGCGACGGTTGGTAAAAATTCGGCGCTGTCTAGTTTTAGACCTAAACATTAAATTATTTTCCTGCTTATTAGTACAAATATATTAGTTATTTTAGGGCGATCGTCTGAGATATTTCGCTATTCTAGTGCCTGATAAGTTGATCTAAAAGCTTATTTTTTGATTTTTTCTATCATTAACTGTCATTAATTTCCTCGTACCAAGCAGGTTGATTGATCGACCAGCTTATTTTTCAATTCTAATGTTCGATCTCAGTTCGTTTGGTAAATCTGAAAATTGTACTACAACGTCGTTTATTCAATCTTATCTATTGATCATATTCCTGACTATAGATATGATCTGTCTGCTTGATCTACAGACATAATTTAACTGGATTTAGTTTTCCCGCTTTGCAGGCAAAAACTGCTATTGCCATGATTAAATCTGCTCTCTCGGTTTGAATAGCTCGCTCTATGGTACATTGACCGAAGCAGTGATGCGGGAGCTATTGATCTATGACCTATAAATTATTGTTTGTTTGTTTAGGTAACATTTGTCGCTCGCCATCAGCAGAGAACATTATGAACCAGCTGATTGAAGAAGCGGGACTAGCACAGAAAATAGTTTGCGATTCGGCAGGAACATCGGGATATCACATTGGCGCTGCGCCTGATCGACGCATGAATGCGGCAGCACAAAAAAGAGGACTGGAACTAGAGGGTCAATCCCGCAAATTAAAACCTGCCGATTTACAGAAATTTGACCTGATTCTGGCAATGGATCGAGCCAACTATCAAGACATTATTTATTTGGATCGAGAAGGCAAGTACGAAGATAAGGTAAGGATGATGTGTGATTTTGCGGCTTCTAAACCAGATCAGGAAGTTCCCGATCCTTATTATGGTGGCACAGATGGCTTTGACTATGTGATCGATCTCCTCTACGATGCCTGTGCTGGCTTACTAGACCATGTGATTAAGTCGCCTGAATATCAAGTCAAAGTTTAGTGACAGATGTCTGAGCAATCCGACGGAAAGTATCTGCGTTACCTATCAACATTGTTATGAATCGATTTAACTTTAGAGTAATTAAGCGATTTTGGTCGCTAGCAAAACTATATTGGCTGGGAAATGAGAAAAAAGGAGCGCTAAGCCTGTTAGCTCTTCTGTTTGTCTTACTAGTTGCCTATACCCAACTGAGTGTTTTGCTCAATCAGCAGCAGGGAGATATCATCTCTTCTCTTTCTGTCAAAGAAGTAGATCGGTTCTGGCAAACTATCAGAACATTTTTCGTCATTCTGGTCATTTATGTACCTTTGTTTGCTGGCTTTCGCTACGTTCAGGGTATATTAGGCAACTTCTGGCGCAAATGGTTAACTAGTCAGTTTCTCAACCGTTATTTTAGCCAACGTGCCTTTTACGAACTGGGTAACTTAAATAAAGATATTGATAACCCAGACCAAAGAATTGCCGAGGATGTCAAAGGTTTTACGGTAGATTCCCTCAGCTTTCTACTTTCCCTGGTTAGCTCAGTTTTCCAAGTCATTGCCTTTAGTTTTGCTCTCTGGCAGATTTCGCAATTCCTTGTTTATATCTTGCTAATCTATTCCAGCGATTTGGGCAGTGCTGATGCCGTAATTGGTCAACCAGCCGTAGTCAGAAATCGACCAGGAGACGGCTTGGGATATGGCATCGGCTTACAGACGAGAACGCCGATTGGTTTGGTGCGAACCGAATTTGCGCTCAATGATGAGGGAGATGCAGAGTTTATTTTTCAAGTTGGCGATCGCTTTTGACTTTTTTATAGTTGTTAGTTATTAGTCAGGCTGGAATATCTAGGTTAGGAGAGAAGAAGAAGCTTCGCGTCCGCCTTAGCGCCTTAGCGACTTGGCGCGAGACTTTTTTAATCATTCTCGTCTTGGTGACTGCTATACCTTTGTCCTCTATTTTGCCGCCACCAAATTCCACTGTCCCTCTGGTTTAATCTGTAGCTGCCAGCGATGGTATTGCACCAAACTAGGTCGATGCCCGACACTGATAAAGGTGATCTTGCTATCGAGCAGGTATCGATAAAGGGTAGCTTCATTCTCAATATCCAAGGCGCTAGTTGCCTCATCTAACACTACGTACAGCGGTTGCACGATCAGAATTCTGGCAAAAGCCAGTCTTTGCTGCTCTCCCAAAGAAAGAACTTCATCCCAGTCTTTTTCTGTCTCAAATCCACCTGATCGCTCTGCCAAATCAGCCAAATTTACCTGCTTTAGTACCTGATTGAGCTGCTGCTCGCTGATATCTAGATGATCGTGAGGGTAGATTAGTTGGCTGCGTAGCGTTCCCAAGATCATGTAGGGCTTCTGGGGTAAAAACAACATTTGCGACAGCTGTGGGCGGTATATAGCGCCGCTACCAGAGTTCCACAGTCCAGCGATCGCTCTTAAAATTGAACTTTTACCACAGCCACTAGCACCAGTGATCAGAAGACCTTCTCCCATCGGTAAATCGACCGACAAATCTTCAATCAAAGTTCTTTGATAGTTGGGAGTTTGTAGATTTAAATGCTCAATGGCGAAGGCATTTTGCTCGACGGTATCGATCAGAGGATATTCGGCAATGCTTTCTGGGAGCGCCGCCTTGGGATGGTCTAAATAGGTTTTGAGGCTAGATAAGCGATCAACACTAGCAGCAAAAGCCGTCAAAGATTGAAACTGCTCGACGATAAAGTTTAAGGAACGGAAGATGATCGCAAATGCCCCTGCGGCTTCGGTAACTTTTCCTACTTCGAGTTCCCCAGACAGTACCTGAGGCGCAATGATAATCGCAGGCAGTATATAAGGAAAAAAGTTATAGGCATGGGTAAATAGACCCAGGAAAACTTCGCGCCACAGTACCAGCAGGTTAAAATTGACAAAAGCTTCTTCAAACCTACGTTTGAGATTTTGATTTTCCTGCTGCTCTCCCTGATAAAAGGCGATCGACTCGGCATTCTCGCGGATTCTAACTAAGCCAAAACGAAAATTAGCTTCCTTTTTAATTTGGTTAAAGTTTATTTTGACTAGCTTTCTACCATATACGCCCACCACCAGCACGGTGCCAAATACAGAATAGATTAGCAAGATATAAACAAGGAATTGCGAAATCTGCCAGAGAGCAAAAC
>JBCBWB010000259.1:0-4840 GCA_039817275.1 Cyanobacteria bacterium J06648_1
AGAGCCACGTCATGCTCTCGAACTGCTTGAGCAATGCCAGCAAAATCATCAACGGCGATCGCCAAATTTAAACAGTGATCCATGGTGGCAGTACCACCATTCCCAGGAGTACAAATTACCTGTTCAACGCTAGCCGACTGTAGTAATGTCCAAGCCAGAGCGTGTTCTCTACCGCCGTTGCCGACTACTAGTACTTTCATGATTGAGCTAATTACGGTGCAAATTTGTAATTATCCCACGGTAAATAATCTTAGATCGTTAATTATTTATTATTTGTTGCCGCTGCGATCGCCTCAAATAATTGTGCTACCTTGCTTAAATCCTTAACTCCAGGCGATCGCTCCACCCCACTCGAAAGATCGATGCCATGAGGCTGTAGTCGAGACAAAGCCTCCCCCACATTATTCGGCGTAATTCCTCCTGCCAGCATCCAAGGAATAGTCGGCTGAAACTGAGTCAAATCTTGCCAGTCGATCGTGTGACCAGTCCCTCCTAACATCTGTGGATGATAGGCATCGAGTAATAAAGTATCTACCCAGTCTGAATAGCTAGTAGTTGCCCCTAAAGATTGAGCCGACTCGATCCTGAAAGCTTTAATCAACTCAGTCTGAGAGCCAATTTTCTGGCGTAACTGACCACAAAACTCAGGCGACTCCGCACCATGTAGCTGGACGGCGGTGAGCTGTCCCTGTTCAACGGTAGCAATAATTTCTGCTATGGAGTGATTGGCAAAAACTCCTACCTTCACTGTTTGCTCTGGTAAAGCAGCAGCGATCGCTCTAATCTGTTGCGGCGTGACGTAGCGTGGCGACTTAGGGACGCAAATAAAACCAATACTGTCTGCTCCCAAATCAGCAATTACCTGTCCCTGCTCGATCTGAGTAATTCCGCATATTTTAACTCGCATTGGCTCTATAACTGCTTAATCAAAGATTTTGGTTGTAAAAGTTTGACTTACTGTTAATTATTTAAAAGAAACATCGTTTTGCACGGAGAGATTTTTATAATTCCTATAAACAAAACAAGCCGAAAACAACAAAACAATATTTAATCAGCAAGGAAAACTTGATTTATTATGATATCTAACTTTATTTTGGCAGTTCAATCAACTCCTTCAACGATTGATTGGAATCCTTCCGTAGCCTTAGTCATGATTATGGCTAACTTATTTTGCGTAGCTGTTGGTCGCTATGCAATTCAAAATTCTGGGCAAGGTCCTAGTTTGCCTGTTCCTAAGCCTGAAGTCTGGGATAACTTTGGTTTACCCGAATTATTAGCCACCACCAGTTTAGGTCATATCCTGGGGGCAGGAATTATCTTAGGTTTAGGAAATGCTGGAGTTCTTTAATAGCTAGCGATCGCTTTTAACCCCAGAAAATCTCTTGAGAATGAATGGTTAAAATCATCTAAGTTCTAAAACCTCTGGGTTCAGGAATTCAACTAGCCTGAGGGGAAAGTTTTTTCTGCTGAGGATTGCGCCATATTCGGCATTTAGATACTGACCGTATCCTGACTGTTGAGTAATGTAATTGCCAAAAAAAGCCAAACCAAGCTGGCGTATATAATTATGAGCAATTTTAGGACTGGGACCGATCGCCTGTTCGGGGACGGGAATACTACCGCCAGATTCATTAAGAGTCGAAAAATGCGTACCTCCTTTAAGCAGTACGAGATATTTTTCAGGAGTTGTGAGCCAGGTAAAAGGCGTAATTTGTTCTGGCAAAGCCGGGGTTACAGGATCAGAACTACCTGAGATCACCATAGTCGGGATCTGGATTTTACTAAGACTTGACTCACCAAAAATAGAGCTAACCAGAGGATTGATGGCAATTGCGGCTTTGATTCTGTCGTCTTTTAGTTCGGGTTCGGGTATGGCGATCGGAATTTGCAGTGCCAAACACTGGATCAGCCAAGATAGATTCCAAGAACTGTCTATATTAGGACAATCTAGTTCCAAAGAATTCCAGTTTATTTCTGCTCCTGCCAGCGCCAGAGCGGTATAACCGCCAAAAGACTGACCGATCATGCCCACATTTTCAACATCAATCTGGTCACTAAATCTCTCGGTAAGTCGATCCAGCAAAAATTTGATATCTAAGGGGCGATCAATCAATTCTTCGGGGGGAGTTACGTCGCTTTCCAAACCATTGAGCAGGTCTTCAATTTGACTAGCACTGCTTCCTGGATGTTCTGGTACTGCCACGGCAAAACCGTGAGAAGCAAGATGTTCGGCAAAATAGGAAAAAGTTGTCAAATCGCTACCCAAGCCGTGGGAAATGACAACTAGAGGCAGTTTTGACTGACGATCTCTTTGAGGCAAATATAGCTCTACGGGAAAGTTACGCTCACGGCGGCGGTCATTCATCGTCAGCATTTGTCGCTGATAGGAATACTTACCAGGATTTAATAAGTTGAGATTTCTGACTTTTCGGACATCAGATCCAGCTACTGCCGCTTCTTGGCGTTCTTTGATTGCCTGTTGTTCAACAGCGGCGATCGCCAAAGCATTTTGCTGAACTACTTTGCTGAGGTTGTTAAAAATTTCTAATCCCTGACGAGAATCAACCCGCAGAACATCGGTAGGGAAGTTTTTCAAAACATTAAGGGGAGTTAAACCAGAATTGGAATCCGCTGCCGCTAAAATTAGCGCCGAACGCAGAGCATAAAAGCCTGGCTGGCGGGCTTTAGTTTTTACTACTTTGGATACTCGCTCCAATATTTTTTCTCCCTGAAAAGAATAGAGAAATTGAGCGATCGCCAAGTGACTAAAGTCGGCACTGGTAGTTAGACCAATCTTGAACTGTTCCAACTGTTCGGGAGTTAGAAAATTGGCATAGCTTTTTAATTCTCCCTCGATTTTTCCCGTCCTCGCGTAGGTTTCGAGGGAATCAACGGAAACCGAAAATTCTAGAGCGCCATAGTTTAGAATTATGCTCTCAGCGGCGATCGCTCTTTGTCCGCGACCCATTTCAATCGCGATACAGCCTCCCAACTGTAGTATCCCCAGCGCCAGATAAGACCAAATTTTACTACCCATAGAAGTGATGGTATTTGTCATGACTGGAGCGAGAACGATAAAACTATCTCAGTTGTAACATTTTCTCGATCTTTAATTAAATTGCTCTGGTTAGAGAAGAAGAATTGATCGCGGTCTACCTTTGGTTCTAGAATTAACTCTTCTCGTCTTATGCTTCGATACACTATCTAAAACTTGGCAATATGAAACAGCTCAAAGGAAGAGATTTACTTGGCACTGCGGATCTCAACTCAGGGGAAATGCTCGATATCCTCAAACTAGCTCGTCAGCTCAAAAGTCATGAGGTCGAGCTTCAGTGTAATAAAGTTTTGGGTCTGCTGTTTTATAAAGCCTCAACCCGAACCAGGGTCTCTTTTTCTGTCGCGATGTATAAGCTAGGAGGACAGGTAATCGATCTCAATCCGAGCGTGACCCAGGTAGGAAGAGGAGAACCAATCGAAGATACTGCCAGAGTCCTAGATCGCTACCTGGATATTTTAGCCATCCGCACTTTTGCCCAAGCCGATCTGGAAACTTTTGCTAAATATGCTCAAATTCCCGTAATCAATGCTCTAACTGACATAGAACATCCTTGCCAAATCCTCGCCGATTTGATGACGGTACAGGAGTGTTTTGGTTCATTAGCGGGTAAGACTTTGACCTACTTAGGAGATGGCAACAACATGGCTCATTCACTCTTGTTGGGAGGTGCTTTAACTGGTCTAAACGTCAGAATCGCGGCTCCCAAAGGCTATGAGCCTGCACCAGAAATTGTGGAACAGGCGCGGCAAATTGCTGGTGATCGCTCAGAAATTATTGTTACTCAAGATGCGATCGCCGCAGTCGAAGATTCTCAGGTTATCTATACCGATGTCTGGGCAAGTATGGGACAGGAAAAAGAAGCAGACAGTAGAATTCCCATCTTCCAATCCTATCAGGTCAATAATCAGCTATTAGAACATGCCGACCCAGAAGCGATTGTACTGCACTGTCTACCCGCCCATAGAGGCGAAGAAATCAGCGCCGAAACCATGGAAGGCGATCGCTCTCGTATTTGGCAACAGGCAGAGAATAGAATGCATGCCCAGCAAGCACTAATGGCTTGTTTACTGGGCTTGGTTTAACCAACTCAGGGAGAACAGGGTCAGTTATTTCTGGCAGTCGCGATCGCTGGCTGAACCATCGGGCATTATTACCCCACAGACCAAGGCTTCGTCTAAATTGTCTTCTTCTAGTTCGGATTCACTCAGGTTGACATTGGTCAGATTCGCACGCTCAAAATTGACATCGTCTAAATCCGTGTAGCTGAGATTTGCTCCCTCTAGATTTGCGCCTAAAAAGTCAGTGTAGAAGTCTACTCCCTTACTGGTTCTGGCAATCAAACCGATCAGAGGTGTGTTGGTATCCAGTAACCTTTTGCCATAGCTGTAATTACCAGGGATATTTTTGAGTTCGACATCTGTTTTACCAACGGTCACGCAAGCCCTGTCGTAAAACCACAGGGAACGTGACCTAGCTCTGCTCCTTTTTTTCGGCTATCAATTGAGCTACTTCCGATTGAGGAAGTTTGGTTTTGAGGGTAATGGTGGAAGTGACCCAAATATAAAATTCAGTGCGGCATAGTTATTAGCCACTTTTTGATCGCACAGAACTATGAATAAGTCAAAATACTATGTGTGGAACATTCTAACGACTAAGAGGATGTTTTAAAAGTATAAAGCATAACTTATAAGCCCCCTAAATCCCCCCTCTCTAAATCTCTCCTGCAAGGAGAGACTATATTGTCTTCCCCTGTAGGGGAAGGTTGGAAGGGGTGGGGGACTT
>JBCBWB010000025.1:0-38992 GCA_039817275.1 Cyanobacteria bacterium J06648_1
GATCCTACCTTGAGCAGTTTGGGACAACAGCTTGAGCAAAAAGTTCTTTATTTTGGGCTAAATGAACCAGAATTATATCTCGATGAAATTCCCCATGCGGTTGATTCAATCTATTGTCCTCGTTGCGGACACCTGCTGGATTATCAGGGGGTTTATCTATCTCATTTAGGAGACTACGAATGTCCTAGCTGTGGGTTTGCCAAGAGTGAGGTAGCGCTAGCCAGTAAGGATCATCCACAAATTTTGATTGGTGTCTATAACAAGTACAATACCCTCGCCGCTAGTGTTTTGACCCAAGAAATCGGCATCGAAACCGCCGATATCTATCGTACTGTAGGCAACTTCAAAGCGGCGTTTGGTCGGGCGGAAGAATTGGAAATCGACCAGAAACAGGTGCGGATCATGCTGTCCAAAAATCCCGTCGGCATGAACGAAACTATTCGCGCCGTCAACAATATCAAAAAGACAGGCAAGTCCGATGTTACCCTATTGGTGTTAAACGATCGCATTCCCGATGGTACAGATGTATCGTGGATCTGGGACGTGGATACTGAGGAGTTGGTTAAGCTAGGAGGAACGCTAATTGTGAGCGGCGATCGCGTTTACGACATGGCGCTCAGACTTGCCTATAGTTCAGAATCAGCAGTAGCCAACGATTTCAAGCTAGTGGTCAAGGAAAGTTTACCCGAGGCAATCAACACTGCCCTCGAATTTACCAATCCCGCTGAAACCCTGCACATTATTCCTACCTACTCCGCCATGTTAGAAGTTAGAGAAGTGCTAGTAGGACGCAAGATTCTCTAGTTAAGATGATCGTTAAGTAGTTAGTAAATCCGCTAATTTGTCAAGAGATCTAATATTTAAATTGCAGCTTTTTCGCTTAAATTATTTAGTAGCGAGGGCTGCATTTTTGTATGATGTTTTGATAAAGAATACTCTTTCTTAGTATATTTTTCTTGTTCCAAAATTTATTTTATAAAACTCTCGCCACTCTACAATTAAACTATCAATGAAAATACTTATCTAAAGCTGTTTATTTGCAGTTTAGTATTTTTATCTTAAGTTCATCAATAATACAGAGATGTATTGGCGAGAGAAATAAGTTTATATAGGTAAGAAAGTCTAACTAAAAGCAAAATATTGGGAAAGATTAAGAGTATAGTCTAGCTCAAATATATTTGGCGATCGCCAATCATGGTTGATAGTAAATTGCTTCTGATTTAGGAAGTAATTGATTTGTCTTGCCTATAATCTCAGATTCAAGCATATATTACCTAGTTAGAAAATAATCAATATGGCTACTTTTAACGTCACCACAGGCAGCGATTCGGGTGCAGGTTCTTTACGAGAGGCAATCACCTTTGCCAATCAAAATCCTGGCACTGACGATATTTTTATTCAGACCGATGTTGAATTAAATTCGGCAATTGATATTACAGATTCAGTCAATATTGGTACTCCTGCTGGAGCTACAGTTACTCAAACTAATAGTAGCGATCGCATCTTTTATATTCAAGATGGAGATACGGAAACCAAATCAAATGTTAGTCTTTATCGTCTCAATCTAACAGGAGGAAATGCGTTTATTGGTGGAGCAATCATTAGTTATGAAAACCTTAGCATTACTGACAGTTCCCTTTTTGATAATTCAGCAGTAGAAACTGGCGCGGCAGTTTATGTAGCCAACTCTAACTTAACAGTTGCCAGAACCGAGATTTTCGATAATCAAATTACTTCTGCTCCAGGAATTACCGACAGAGATTTGTTTGTCTTTGAAGGGGAGCTAAACATAGTAAATTCAGGTACAGAAGAGGCGATTGAAACCCCTATAGAAGAACCAGAAGAAGTCGAGATAGAAGAGCCAGCGCCAGAGGTTACTCTCGAACCAGAAGCTGAAGTAGTCGAAGAAGCCGAGACAGAAGAGTCTAGTCCTGAAGAAACCACTGAAGAACCAGAAGAAGTCGAGATAGAAGAGCCAGCGCCAGAGGTTACACCCGAACCTGAAGCCGAGGTAGTCGAAGACGCAGGGGAAGTTGTTGAAGAAACAGCGATCAAGGCGACTCCTGAAGCAATTACTGAAGAGACGGAGGATCTATCTACTGAAGGTGATTTTAAAGTAGGTGGAAATGGAAGCGACACCATAAGCGGTGGCGACGGTAACGATACGATCTTAGGGGGGGATGGTTTCAACATCCTCGAAGGTAAATCTGGTGATGATGATATTTTGGGGGGAAGCGATCGCGATCTAATTAGCGGAAACTCTGGCAATGATACCCTTAAAGGTGCAGATGGCAACGATAACCTCAGCGGTGGCACTGGAGACGATATCCTCGATGGTGGTGCTGGTGTAGATATGCTCGACGGTGGCGCTGGAGATGACAACCTGAGTGGTGGTGCGGGTAGCGATCTGTTGCAAGATAATAGTGGTAATAACCTTCTGTTTGGAGGTGGCGGCAGTGACGTCCTAATCGGTGGTGCGGATGTTGACTACCTTAACGGTGGCACTGGAGATGACGATCTTTCTGGTAGTGCAGGGGACGATACTCTAGCAGGAGAAGCGGGAGACGATACCCTCTATGGCGCTGGAGGAATGGATACTTTGCTTGGTGGCGAGGGTAACGACCTAATCAATGGCTCTATTGGCGACGATTTAGCTCATGGAGATACGGGTAACGATACGCTCTATGGCGATGCGGGTAACGATACACTCCATGGAGATGCAGGGAACGACATTCTTCACGGCGATGCGGGTGAAAATTTCCTCATTGGTGGAGATGGCAGCGATTTATTTAACCTCAGCATTGAAGGTAACAGCGTCATTGCTGATTTTGAAGTAGGTATAGATCAACTACAGCTGTCTCAAGGATCTCCTAGCGAGCTTGATATCACTGGAGACTTCAACAGCTACCTCAGCTATGAGGGAACTCAAATTGCGATGCTTATGGGAGTTAACCCAGCCGAGTTAAATGCCGATAGCTTTACTGAGGTTTAAAGCCACGAGGTAACTGCAAGGTTAGCAAGCATAATTTTAGTCTTAAGCCCCTCTCCTAATAGGATGAGGGGTTGGAGAGAGGTTTTAGTCTAATCAATAAAACTATAGAGAGATCGCCATTGCCTAACCCAAACAAGCAATCAGTAAATTACTGACCTAATTAACAATATTTAGCTTATTTCGCTGGGGATCTCCAAGATACCAGAGTTTTTCTTGAACTAAATTAGAATTACTCTTCTCAAGCTGCCAAGGCTGTACCAGCTCATTTAATAAACTATCCTGCTGTTGTCGCAAATATCTAGTGGGACGACCATAATTAATTATGCTGAAGTAGACATTCGGGCGATCTCTCGTAGATATTACCCCCGCTAACGCACTAACGTTATCTAAAGTTCCTGTTTTAATCGCTGTCCCTGTGGGCAATCCTCTTCCTTGCAGCGTCCCCACAATATCTCTACCAGCGGCGGGAAATAAATCTGCGGTACTGTAATCAGCAAATTCTAGTAAGCGATTGATCGCCATTAGCATCTGACAGACAGCACGAGGAGATATTTGATTTTCTTCCCCCAATCCTGAACCATTAATTAACTTAATTTCCTCGATGGAAAATCCCGCTACTTCCGCACTGGTCTGGGCTACGATATCTGCCCCGCCAACTAGATCGGCTAGCATTTGTGCCATTTTATTATTGCTGTAAATATTCATCTGGCGCAGAATTTCGGCTAGCGGTAAAGAGCGATGACGGATCAATAGTCGAGCATTTGCGGGGACTCGCTTGATCGTTTTTACTTGTCCTGCGATCAATATTTCAGGTTGTTTTGTCCCTGATGGCATTTGCAAATATTGCTGAGTAACCTCAGATTGCCAGAGATTATAGTTCAACGCCTGTTGCAGTAACTCCCCTGCTTTTAGCGACTTCGCGGCAAAGTTCATATAAAACTTATCCGTAACCAGAATATTGCCCTGAATTTCCCTAACTCCCAGCCGATTGAGCGCATTACCTAGAGCGATCGCCTCCTCCCAAACAAATAAAGGATCGCCATTTCCTTCAATCACCAAGTCTCCCGCGACAACACCGTTATCGACCTCTCCTGTAACGTAAATATTCGTCGGAAATTGATGCTCTGCACCCCATATACTCAAAGCAGTTAGAGTAGTGGCGATTTTGGTCAAAGAAGCCGCAGGCAGGAGCATTTTACCCAAATTACTTGCTGCCACGTCCCAACCTGATTGCACCCATATCCCTTGGCGATCGCGATCCAATCCTGCCCCAGTCAAATTTTGCAGATAATTATCGACTGCCTTTTGGGATTGGCGATCGGCTGCAAACTCGGGAGTTCTAAACAATGCTGATTCTTCCCAAGCAAGTAATTCTAAGGGTTGTAAGGGGTCAGCTAACTGTCCCCCATTGAACCAGGCGGCAATACTCGTCACGCCTAAAACTATCAGATTCAACATATAGGTCAGAGTAAAATCATCCTCGCGCTAAAATGACAGTTATTAATTACAACACCATTTATAACGCTTTTATTTTGGCAGTTAAAACCGTGTTTTTCTTGACCATTTTCCACCTAGATTAGGAATCTTTGCCCTCAGACTGTTAAAATTTGTAAGGCTTGTATAAAATTTGCTACATGGGATTAACACGCGCAAGAATTGCAGTGGACGCTATGGGGGGAGACTTCGCCCCGGAAGAGATTGTTGCAGGAGCAATTCAGGCTTCGGCAGAGTTAGAGATAGATGTCCTGCTGGTAGGAGATGAGCAACAGATTAACCCTCTGGTTAAAAAGCACGGCGGTCAGGATTCTGAACATGTCAAGGTGGTTCACGCAGAAGATGTAATCACCATGAAGGAAGAACCATTGGTGGGAATTCGTCGTAAACCAAAAGCCTCGATTAACGTGGCGATGAATTTGGTTAAGCAAAAAGAAGCTGATGCCGTTGTTTCGGCTGGTCATTCTGGGGCAGCAATGGCATCGGCATTACTCCGACTAGGGCGCATTAAAGGTATTGAGCGTCCTGCTATTGGTGCAGTTTTACCCACGATTATTCCTAATAAGTCGGTGATTGTCTTAGACGTAGGGGCAAACGTCGATTGCAAGCCAAAATATTTAGAGCAGTTTGCCCTGATGGGTACGATCTATAGTCGCTACGTATTAGGTCGAGAAGAACCCCAGGTGGGATTGCTCAATATTGGCGAAGAATCTTCTAAGGGTAATGATTTGGCTTTATCTACCCACAAGCTGTTGACGGATAATCCCCAAATTCCCTTCCTAGGTAATGCCGAAGGCAGAGATGTCTTATCTGGCGAGTTCGATATCATTGTTTGTGACGGTTTCGTCGGCAATATTGTACTCAAGTTCGCCGAAGCGATTGGCGAAGTGATGCTCCAGATCATGAAGGAAGAACTACCCAAAGGACTACATGGAAAACTAGGCACGGCAATCCTGAAGCCAAACCTAATGAACATCAAGCGCCGTATTGATCGCGCCGAACATGGTGGCGCACTGCTGTTTGGAGTAGCGGGTATTTGTATTATTAGCCACGGTAGTTCCCGCCGAGGTTCAATGTTTAGTGCTATTCGCCTGGCAAAAGAGGCGATCGACAACGAAGTCTTAGAGAAAATAAAAGCCAACAATCAAGAAAGATTAGAAGCAGAAAAACATACGGAAGCAACCGCTAGTTGACAACTGTAGACAGATAGCCCAAACAAGTAACGGAGAGAGACATTGGATAACATGGGTGTAGGTATTGCGATTACTGGGTGTGGTTCGGCTGCGCCAGATTCAATTCTAACCAACGACCATCTGGCTCAAATGGTTGATACCTCCGATGAGTGGATCAGTACTAGAACTGGGATGAGAAACCGTCATATTGTCTCTCCTACCGAATCTCTCAGTCAGTTATCTGCTACTGCTGCAAATCAGGCGATCGCCATGGCAGGAATTTCTCCTACCGATCTTGACCTGATTATCTTGGCAACCTCTACTCCAGACGATCTCTTTGGTAGCGCCTGTCGGATTCAGGGCTTAATTGGGGCAACTAATGCTGTTGCTTTCGATCTTACTGCCGCCTGTTCGGGCTTCTTATTCGCCTTGGTTACGGCATCTCAGTTTATCCGTGGAGGAGCGTATAAAAATGTCCTCGTCATTGGTGCAGACGTGCTTTCTCGTTGGGTTGACTGGAGCGATCGCACAAGCTGTATTTTGTTTGGCGATGGAGCAGGAGCAGTGATCTGCCAGGCAACAGAAAGTAACCGTTTACTAAGCTATGGAATGTACAGCAACGGTAGTCAAAATGATTCTCTTAACCTGAATTATCAGCATGATGATAAAACTCTGGTCGATGGTATTACCGCGCAACAAGGTTACTATAATCCGATCACAATGAATGGTCGAGAAGTCTATCGTTTTGCCGTAGCCAAAGTTCCCGAAGCGATCGGCAAAGCAATGTTCCAGGCTAATTTAACTGCTGATGATATTGACTGGCTTCTGCTTCATCAGGCTAATCAACGCATCATGGATGCAGTGGCAAAACGCCTCAAAATTCCCGCCTCCAAAATTCTGAGCAACATCGCCGAATATGGTAATACCTCGGCTGCCTCTATTCCGCTGTCTCTTGATGCAGCGTTGAGAGATGGTCGGGTCAAGCCAGGAGACACGATCGCCGCCTCTGGTTTTGGGGCTGGCTTAACCTGGGGTGCAGCTATTTTTCAATGGGGTTAGATCTTTGGGGTAGGATCTGTGGTGTTAGATTTGTGAGGCTAGATTCAACTAACGAACTCCAGCTACTCCAGGAAAACGGCGATACTTTAACAAGTAGCCCAGAATCATCAACAGGAGAATAGCTGCTGTACCAATACCAATCGGACTGGGTAGCCAGAATACCACCTGAATGTGGTTAATTTCTCCTGGCTTAAGCTGCCAGCTTAGGTTTTTCTGAAGAGGATTTTTCCGCGGCTGTAAATTGTCGCCATCAGAGATGTTGTGAGCAATCCATGGATTTCCTAACTGGAATTCGAGATTTGCTAGAGAATCAGGGCTGATAATAATTTTTTCTGATTCTGTCAATTTTTTCAAAGCCCTCAAGTCGATCGCCAGATCCAAGTAATTTCTTTCGACAAAAACCAAGTTGCTTTGAGCGATTTTTACCTGAGAGTTGAGCTTAATTAATTCTCGCTGGTCAATGGGAATAGTCGCATTAGGAACAATACTAGTCTCAAAAAGCTGATTAAATTTTTGAGCTAACTCTGCACCATTGCCGAAAGGGATCGTCAGGGAAAGTTCTTGGGCGTTAAGTTGCTCAACTTTCCCCCCCAGCTTACGCGATCGCTTTGCCAAACTATTCAACCATTTTTGCGAATCCTCTGGTGCCAAAGCACTAAGCTGATTGCTCACTAGAACATGCTGGACAATCTCGCCGCTATAGGGAGTTGCAAAGTCGATCCCCACACTGTAATCTACACAGCCAGTCAGTAAGGTTGCCAAACCCAAAACCATCGGCAACAAAAATCTCACAGCGCTACTTTTTCTCATGATGGATGATTGATTACTGATTACTGATTACTGATTACTGATTACTGATTACTAAATCGACTTGTCCTTGAAGGAAATACCTAGCTTGCAGCTGTTGATTTTATGCCCCTGTCCTAAAGGATAAGCTTCGCATGTTGACTGTTAACTGTTGACTGATTACTGTCTTGCAGCTACTCCCAAACCTGAGAACAAAATATGAGGAACATAGGAACTACTGCCTACCCATTCAGGGCGATCGCTTAAATCAACCAGATTAGTAAAGGCTTCAAAAATGTTGCCCGCCACCATTGTATCTTTGACTCTGCCGACAATCTTACCCTGTTCGACTTTGTAACCTAAGTCTATATTGACGGAGAATTCTCCTGCCAGCACATTAGATTGTCCTGCACCCAATACCTGATCAACAATGATGCCCTCTGAGATACCCGCAATTAGATCTGCAATTGATGTCTGACCTGGGGCAATACAGATGTTGGCTAAACTAGGGCTAGGACGAGAAATACCGCCCCGAAAACCGTTGCCGCTTGATTCTACTCCTTGTCGTGCTGCCCAGCGCCGATCCCAGTAAAATTGTTTGACTACGCCCCGATCAATCAGATGTTTTTTGCTGGTGGGTACCCCTTCATCATCAAATTCACAGGCAGATACGCCAATAGTCGGATCTTCAAAAACCGAAATCCGCTCATCTGCAATTTTATCGCCCAGCTTATCCGTAAGGGGAGAAGCTTTTTGGACTATCGATTGACCAGAAAAAATCGTGCCAAACATACGCCCCATGGTGCTGCTGACGGCACTAGGAGTAAACAAAACAGGATAGGTGCCGCTGGTAATACTCGCACCACTTTCTGCCCGCTGATATTTCGTAATTAGCTTTTGTAGAATTGCCTCATAGTCTGGCTGGCGATCGCAAGTTACCTCGTAGGCATAAGCTTGCAAAAAGTCTTCTCCTCTGACCAAATTACCCGAGATTACGGCACTAAGGCTCTGGCTATTCTGTTCGGTATAGACTTCGGTTGTCGTGGCTAATTTTGCCTGGCTAGTACCGCTATGAAAACTTACATCGACTAAAATCTCAGGGTTATACTTGTGTACCTTGCTGATCAAATCTGACCCAATTTCTACCAAAGTTGCGGTGTCGGGGGGCTGGTAGTCGCTTTTACTTTCGATGGAACTAACATTTTGGCTAAAGCCAAACTCCACTGGATCGCCAATTTCTGCTGTGGCGATCGCCGCATCCACCAACTCTTCTAGACGAGTCAAATCCGTTGAGCTAGCAAATCCGAGCTTGCCGTCGGCAATTACTCTTAAAGCTATTCCTGCCGATGCTTTAGTTTCCAATGACTTCAAACGGTTATTGCCAAACTCAATTGGCGTATCTTGACTGGTGGCATAAAACACCTCCGCCTCAATTTTTTTCTGCTTTGCCAGGTCAATTACCTGTTCGACTATTTGGTCTTTCAATTCTCTTGCTCCTTTTTTGATTAGCTATCAGCTGCGGACGCTTTGCGTCCCAGTCGTCTTACGACGATCTGCACATACGTGCTGCGCTATTAGCTCTAAATTTTTTCTATTTAAACGTTGAAGATAAGCAATAAAGATTACAGAAAAGTAGGTGTATTCCTTACCTTTTAACTTTTACCTCTTACCTCTTACCTCTGTCTTACGAAGTTTGCTTATGTTTACGGTATCCCTTTAGGGACAACGGGACAAAGGCACGGACGCAGAGCGTCCCAGTCGTCTGACGACGATCTGCCCTTCGGGGCTGTGCCGCATGAGACCCCCGCAAGCGGTGCGTAGCACCAGTGTCTGCTTTGCAGACCAGGACGCTTTGCGTCCGCACTTCGGGCTACCTCTTACCTTTTTACTCTTCTTCCCAATCAGCGTTTTGGGCCTCGCTGCCACCACCGACAGTAACCAGATCGATTTGCTGACGATAATAATCGACGCTTTTGACCTCAACCTCAACCCGATCGCCCAAGCGGTAGGCAGTACGATTTTTGCGCCCGACCAAACAGCTATTACGGGAGCGATATTCGTACCAGTCATCCTTAAGAGAACTAACGTGAACCAATCCTTCTACCAGTAAGTCTTCAATCTCGACGAAGAAACCATAGGACTGCACCCCAGTGATTAGACCTTCAAAGATCTTACCCGTACGTTCCTTCATCTGTTCGGCTTTTTTCAAGCCAGCGAGATCTCTTTCGGCATCTTCTGCCTGCTTCTCGCGATCGTTGAGGAAGGGCAACATAGTCTGGATATCAATCTCGATCTGTTCTTGGATGTTAGGAGGCAAGACCTTCCAGTTGATCTGTCCGTGGCAACTGCTGCTGGTTAGATCTACTCCCTGTTTAGTACGGCTATGACGGCGATCGCGACCATGTTCAAAAACTGCCTTGAGAATACGTTGAATGATCAGGTCTATATATCTTTGACCAGGAGAAATACAGTGGGTGTAGCCTTCTTCATAAGCCAAGCCAAAGTGTTTGCCTGGAGAAGTAAGATATTTGACAGGTTTGAAGGTACTTTGCAAAAGATAGTTCAGCACCATCACTGCCGAAGAAGTAGCAAACTGCTCGGTCAAACGTTGATAGTCTTGGGAAGATACGCTCTCTTCGACGTTGAGATCAATATCTAAGCCAAGATTGCTGCCTAGCTTGACCAGATCCTCCAACTCTTCTACGTCAGGCTCTACCTGAGTACTGTAGATACCTGGTAGTTCTAATGCCTGGAGATGTTCGGCAACTGCTTTGCCCGCTAGGATAGTCAACTCACTCAGCATCGAATAAACGGGTAGAGATGCCACCCCGATAATTGCCCCGACTCGTCCTTCATCTTTAAACAGACCATGATTCTCAGGCGTAATTACTTCTAAACCGCCTCTTTGTAATCTTTGAGCCTTAACTAGAGGACTAATCGTGAAAAATAAATCCTTCAGGGAAGGTAGTAAATTAGCTAATTTTTTACCAGGCTTTTTCTCGTCGCCGATTAGTGCTTGAGTATCTTGATAGGTAAGCTGGTGATCGACCGAAATCACCGAGGGGATGATCTGATATTCGCTAGTATTGCCCTGAGCATCTATGGTTAGCATCACCGAAATAGTTAATCTATTTCTGCCAGGAATTAGAGAACAGAGTTTGCTAACTTTTTCGGGAAACAGCGGTAGAACCTGTCGGCGGAGATTGACTGCCACACCCCGTTTACGGGCAAGGCGATCCAGGGTCGTATCTTGCTCTATATAGTGGGCTACGTCAGCAATGTGTACCCCTAACTGCCATTCTCCCCCTTCCGTCTGTTCGAGGGTAAAGGCGTTTTCAATCCAGGGATTATTGGCTAAATTTGACTCGGACTCAATAGTGAAAGTCAGCTTGTCCCGCAAATCGTGACGTTGCTTGATCTCAGCCGCAGGAATTCGAGCCGCAGGCAATTTCGATGTCGCTTTAATTGCTTTTTCGGGAAACTCCAAGGGCAGATCATGTTTACAGGAGACAATATCTACATCTGCCGCTTCTTCAGCATCACTACCTAAGACTTTACTTACTTTCCCTAAAGGAGGGTGTTGTCCTAGAGGGTAACGCAGCACAGACACGTGTACTAAATGTTCTAAAGCCGCCTCTAAATTTTCTTCTTCCTGAAGGTCTAATTCAAACAGTAGGCGATCGTCTAAAGGAACAGCTTTGAATTTTTCCTCACTGTCAATTACCGTAGCGAGCAAAGAGGGATTAGAGCGTTCGAGAATTAACTTAACTTCGCCTTCGGGGGAGCGACGACGACTGCCATCCTTAATAATTTTAACAAAAACGCGATCGCCATTCCAAGCATTACTCAAATGACTTTCTCTGACGTAGATATCATCAGCGCTTTCTTCGTCCTGAATCGCAAAGCAAAATCCTTTACTAGAACATCTTAATTTTGCCTCCACCACTTTATCTTCATAAACACGACGATATTTGCCTCTTTCTTTGGTTAAAACGTCGATTTTTTCCAGAGCGTCTAGAATAATCTGCAATTTGTGAACGCTCTCTTTGTCTTCACAACCTAACTTTTTTTCTAGATTTTTACCTGCAACCAGCTTATCATCAACGAACTGAGCAAGTAGTGTGGCGATTGAAAATTCCATCTAAAAATTATCCTTATCCAATTTTAATTTAATAACTACTACAGAAGCGAAGAAAACCATAGTAACCCGTATGCTCTGTTTACACACCATAGGTCCTATCTTTACTGGACTAGCTAAGACGGAAACTATCTGCTTCGCAGCATTTAGCCGATCTCAGAAACGAAGAACCTTGGACTGGCAGAGCTAAGATAACGAAATGTGTCGTTGAGCTTTATCCCTGCCCTAACTAATCGATGTCATAGGAGTTATGAGATAGTATACTCCTTACCTTATGTGCTGCAAAATCATCATCAATAGTTGTTGACAAAGCAGGGTCTAAACTATCGATTTGAATTGATGAGTTAGCCCAAAAATTATCACCTAAAAATTATCAAATCAGCAAACAGCATCAAGTTGCGATTGAAGTTCCAATTAAGATCAGACACAAATCTTGACTGCTAGACGGCAAATTTCTCTGATACAGCACAACAAATTGCAAATTAAGTAGTAGATTGGTACTGAGATGATGCTTAAAAATAAAACTTGGAATATGATGCTAGCTAAATTTCGCCATAAATATCCTCAAGGAAGTTTGGTCAGTGAACTAATCGAAATTGATCGCGGAACTTATATTGTCAAAGCTGCGGTCGAAATTGACAATATTGTCTTAGCTACTGCTTTAGCTGGAGCTGCATCTGTCGAAGCAGCAGAGGATGCTGCGAAGGAAAGAGCGATCGCTACTTTATTTCTTGATCGCCAGCCTCAGCCTAATTCACCCGCCCTCTCTACTGCTCCTCGTTCTCAGCCAGCAGTTCCTGCACCATTACCAACGCAACCTTTGGTTTCGGAACCTGTTAGGCTACCCTCTCCAGAGGAGTCAAATGTTAATTTTTCTGAACCACCGTCTCAACCAGTTGTTTCTACTCCAGAATCAGCACCAGTCTCCCTAGCAACTCCAAGCTCCGAATCAAACTCAGAATCAACCCCCAACCTATTTGGCGATACTTTTGCCGCAGCAGACTCAACGATTAAGCAAAATCCTGAAGGCAGCAGCAATTCTGGGGGGGGCGAGACAACTACGAGTGCCGAATTAGAAGCTATGGACTTTAATGATATTAAGCAAAAAACTGATATCGAAATCAAGCGTCTCGGGTGGACTGGAGAGCAAGGTAGAGAGTTTTTGATGAGTCGTTACGGTAAAAGAAGCCGTTTGCACCTCAAGGATGAGCAGTTAATTGAGTTTCTTCATTATTTAGAAAATCTGCCTAATCCTGTTACCTAATATTTGCGACCGATTGCCTACTGAACCTCTGGCTAATAAATGTTGCTGACTGACAAGGTGGTGCTGACTGCCCTTGTATCATCGCCCTAAAATAGCAATAATAGATAAAGTTGGATTTAAAATAAAAATCATAGGAGTTACTCGTACAGGAGAACCCATGCTACACCGCAAGATTTATCAACTCTGTCAAGATGGTCGTGAAGTTTGTATCTTCTTGCGGGATCAACAACGCTGGATCGAAAGCGGTCGTATCGTTGATTTCGAGGGAGATATTGTCACGATTCGTTACGAAACCGAAGAAGAAGAAGAAATTAGCTCTTGGGAAGAAATGGTTCGTTTAGAAAGCATTGGTGCTGTTACCAGAAAGCTAGCTTCTGTTTCTAAAATCAATACCGACATTATAGTTTCTGATGACTGTCCAGAGGCAGAGCAGATTCACCCTAAGTCTTCAGAACACAACCAAGAATGACTTTACGGTTCGGCATCATCGCTCCCGAGCTGATCCCCTGCTTGAGCTTCAAAAACTGGACAGTAGCCTTCGGGAATAACTTTGAAACCGCATAAAGGAGAAAACTGATTCCAACAGTGCTGATTATGATAATGAACACAGCGATCGCAACAGTCTAGATCAGAAGAAATTCTGGTTTGACTGTGGGATAAAAGTTCTCGTTGGGAAACTCCTTTGATCACCAGTTCGCTGCCTTGCCAACGAGCCTGGATAATACCCGTGTCGGCTATCTGTTTCCAGCGTGGGTCATCGCCAATACGATCTGGCAGAATAATCGCGACCTGAGAATCCATTTCGTTGAGTTCTCCTTCGTAGTAAATTGGCTGAGGAGTTTGCGGCTGGACAAAGCGATCGCCAATCGGTAGCTCTAGCAGTACTCCTGAGGCGGGAGAATGAATTTGGTAGCGATTGCGTAGCTCTTCTAAGCTGGCTAGTTCTAACAGATAATTAGCCGAACCATGCACCAAAATTACATGCTGGGGTCGCAGATTGTGAACTAGCTGGGTTGTATTGCGTCCATCACTATGCTCTGCCAGCAGATAAGTCTCAATTTCTACTGATGATAGGCTCTGAAGTAGTTCCAGCTCTGGAGAGTCTGGATCAATATACTTAAGGGGATGTTCTGGCAGCAGCACTAGCCACTGGGCTACCTTGTCGGACATATATTGCCACAGGTTGCTGCGGTAATCCACCAGGAACACGCGGCGGTTCTGGCGCTCGGCAAAGCGGCTAGGATGGCTCAAGCGGCGCATACGGGGACAGATGCGCTCATCCCAGAAAAGAGGCTGATGTTTGGCAAAGTTCTGCACCGAGATCGGCAATTGCGACAATAGCTCTAGGTAAATATCACAGGTCAGGGCGATCGAATCATCAACCCAAATATCTAGATCGCGCCCCGTAAATTGATGATGGGAGCGCAACAGCTTCAAAATTTCTTGCCCCAGACCGATGGGCGGCACAGGCAACAGAACATCTTTTCCCGCTTCTAAAGCGAAGTTGATTCTCTCCATGAGCTGCTTTTCTTGCAGGCGACGATGAGGGTGACGTACTGTACCATAAGTCCCTTCAAGAATTAAGACATCAGGAGTCAGACCTCGCAAATTTTCGATCGACATGCCCTCAACCAGCTGGAAGTTAGACACGGAAAAATCTCCGCAATACATTACCCGATAACTTCGTTCTGCTGTTTGGTAAGTAATAATGATTGCGGCGGCGCCAGGTAAATGTCCTGCTGGTACTAGCTCAATCTGGAGCTGTGCCGTGATTCTCAATGGCGATCGCCAGGGCAAAATTTGACACCAGGAAGAATCTTGCCGATCTAGTTCATCAACCCAGTGGCAGGGCAGAAGTTTAGCAGTAACTTCGCTGGTGTAGATCGGGATCTGGGGAAAAGCTTGGTGTAGCTCTAGTAAACCGCGACAGTGATCATCATGAGCATGGGAACAAAAAATCAAATCCGCGGGAGGCTCTTTCTGCTCCAGCAGCGGCGATAAATCTGTCATTCCGCAGTCTAACAAAAGGCGATGCTCGCCCAGCTGCATTAATAAACAAACACCTTCATCTCCATGACCTGCCGCGTAGGTAAAGCAAGATAAAGGTAGGGAACTAAACTTGGCTCTTCCCTGACCTACGTTCATAATCTTTACCCCCAATAACCCAGATAATTAAGCTCCAAGATCAATCTAGCGAATACTTTGAATGATTGAATCTTAAGTCATTTTAGCGACAGGACTTACGCTTGATTGCAGAGAAGAGGATTTTAGAGAGTAAATTAAAAGTTATGTAACAGCATCTGCGAACCGTTTTCCTCGGCTCTAATGGTTAAACCAGAAAACTTTTAGCAGCATGGCGATATCTAATGGGCAGAGCCATTCCCATCATACTTATCTGTATCATAGTATCCACCCTTGGTGCCAAAGTAAAGACAAGCGAGGCTAAAAACTCCTGTCAAAACCAAGATAATCAATTTAACGTCCATAATTTATTAATTTATTTATTACTCAATTTCTACCTTCTATGATAGTGCGGTCGAGCAAGAACAATTCTGCAAAAAATCTATCAATTAACTATCTTCTGATCCTCAAAAATGAGTAACGAGTAAGGGCGATGCTTTGCATCTGAATAGCGCTCAGGGGAATCAAGATAACTTAATTTGTGACTCGACTTTAACTAGATGATGGCTTACACTGTCTCGGAGGAGGGCTGAGACATGGGGGCTTCTAGCGGAATTTCCTCAACTTCGGGAAGCCGTTCAAGAAGTAGACGAGAAGATTGATTCCCTCCAGACAGCCGCTTCAATAATTTTGGTCTGGGATCGTGAATTAGATAGTAAATCTCATCTTTTACCTGCCATTCTTCATCTGCTACTGCTACCTGTAGGCTATTTCGCCGCTTGACTAATAGAGGAAGCATTTCTCCTGCACGGATTAAAGCTTTGAGATGAGCGGACTTAAAAGAAAAATCTGACTCCAGAATTGTCGTTTTAACTACCTTAATCTGACCGTCATCAATGTAATTATTCCAAGTCTTAACTGCTAGATGAGAAGCTAAAGCTTGACTAACTTTACTTTTGTTTCCTTCGGTAGAGCTATTTTGTGGGAATGCAGCTAACACCCTCGGAGGAGCAAACTCTTCCGCAGCTCGTTGAGCTAAGACCAAATTTACTTCACCATTGTTAGTTAAAGAGAGAAAAGTCCCCATGGATTCAATTCCAGCTTCGGCTAGGACTTCGGTATCGAGGGCGCTACTTTGAAAAACTGGTAAATTATCCGCTTCAGCTTTTTTGCAGGCTTCAGGATCGGTATCGATCATGACTACCGACTCTCCCAATTGCTGAAATAGGCGACCCATAAAACGACCCAAGCCGTCACAACCAATAATAACCGCGCCTTTGACATCGCTAGAGGTGATTTTTAACCAGTTTGCTACCCAGCGAGCAGTTAAGCCCTGAAAGAAAACGGTCATGAGAATGGTAAGAAAGACCAGAGCCTTAATTGCATCACCACCATTGATACCTTTCTCCGTCAATAAAATAGCAAATAAAGAGGCGACCGAAGCCGAAACAATACCTTTGGGGGCAACCCAGGCTAAAAAAGCTTTTTGTCGCCAATTCAGGTCGCTATTCCAGGTACAGACAGCAACGCTGATCGGTCTGACAACTACCATTAAGACCGCTACCGCCAGAACACTACCCCAGCCGAGAGCAAAGACGCTGGCGATTGAGAGGTCGGCTGCCAGTAAAATGAACAAGACAGAGACGCACAGCACCGTGAGCTGCCCCTTAAATCTTTTGAGCAATCTTTCTTCGGGTAGAGCTGAAGCCTTAACCACAATACCGGCAACTACCGTTGCCATTAAGCCCGATTCACTTCTTAGAGTTTGGGACAGTCCAAATAGCCCCCAGACACCAGCTAAAACAACAAGATTTTTCAGCTCATCGGAAATGCTATTAGTTTGCTTGAGTAGTAGTCCTAGCAGCCAACCTCCAAGTCCACCGACAACGCTGCCAATGCCTAAGCGTAACAGTAAGCCACTCATGATATCTAAAGGGGCGGCATTGGTATTGAGAATTGTATTTAGCACTACTACCGCTAAAATTGCACCAACTGGATCGATTAAGACCCCCTCTCCCTCTAGCAAAGTTGCTACCTGTCGGTCTACCCTAACCTGTTTGAGTAGCGGTCCAATTACGGTAGGACCTGTTACCACCACCAAAGAAGCATAAAGAAAAGCGATTGACCAGGGAAACTCAGCTAGCCAGTGTGCTGCCATGCCACCACCAATGAGGGTGATGAGAGTACCGATAGTAACTAGGTTGCGGAGACTACCAGAAACTTTGCCCAATTCTCGCAGCTCTAGATTTAGTCCCCCTTCAAACAGAATAATTGCGACAGAAAGAGCGACCAATACCTCTAAACCTACTCCCAAATCTTGGGGATGAAGAATATCTAGGGAACTAGAACCTAATAAAATACCAAATATTAATAAAAAAACAATGCTGGGAACTTTCAAATATTCGCCTACAATCTGAGCACTAATACCTGCCAGAACAACAATGATTATTTGGATAGTAATTTGAAAAGATTCTTCCATGAGATAAGTAAAAAAGATTAGCGTTCTTGCAGGACTTGAGAACTACAAAAAATAGATTGCTCGACTGGATAACATGTTGTCTTATTTTATTTACCATCCCAGTGGGTACTATTTAACATAAAAACCGGCGGAGCGAATCAAAAATCAAACCTAAACCCAGTGGCTAGTTTATTCCACCTCGTTGAGTTATAGAAGATAGCACGGCATAATTAGACCAATAATTCGAGGTACTCGAACGAGAAACTAGCAAACTTTTTACGAGTATCTAAACTTAATTTAAACTCTAACAGTCTTGATGACTATATAGTGAGGTATTTTAGCATCTTAGTCTGGAATTGCTTCGCTACTTGCTGTTGTTCTCTCCCTCAGCAGAATCCACAGTGCTTGCCTCAGATTGAATTTGTCAGCTCTGATATCGCGGAAAAAGAGGGCTTCAACGGTGACTAAATTCTATAATATTTAAGCCGAATCGAGCTCGTTTAAAATGGCAGAAAGAGCTAGACTGATTAGAGCGATTATCATGATCCAACTTTGGGGAGTTGCGATTGGCTAATTCTAGGTAATATCTGTCGGGACTACCAGAGTTGATAATTTAGTTGGCTATTGCCGTAGAAGATTGAGTAAGTGTTTTCGACTGTAATTGCTGGTAATTTTACTGGTTAAATAGAATTGTCAACCCCAACAGTCAGCTTCAATTGTTAGATTAAACTATGTCCTCTAATCGTATATCCATTTGGAGGCGCTCCTCTAATAAGCTCCGTCGAAATGAAGTTTGGCTAGAATGCCTCTGCCTGATGGGTTTATTGGTTGCGATCTCTGCTTTGTTTTTGGTTAATTTGTCAAGCCTGCCGCTAATTGACGATCAGGAGGCAACTCTGGCACAGGTTGCAAAAGAAATTTATCGCAGTACCGATGCGACTGGCTGGATTTTTCCGACCCTGTGGCAGCAACCATATGTGGCACAGCCGCCTTTAGTACATAGTCTAATAGCGATCGCCTATAATATCGTCGGCGTAGGAGAGCTAGCGACCCGTCTTCCTGGAGCGATATTGGGTGGACTATCAGTCTTGCTACTCTATCAGATCGGTCGCGAGATTTTTGTCGCTCGTCTTCCAGCTTTGTTTTCCGCGTTGGTTTATTTGACCTGCTTGCCCGTAGTTCGCTATAGTCGCCTAGCAACTTTGAATGGACCTTTACTTTGTTTTGAGCTACTCACTATTTGGGCAGTTCTGCGATCGCGTCGTGACCTTAAGTGGACATTAGTAACGGGAATTGGCTTTGGCTTGATGGGTCTGACCAACGGCTTGTTTAGTTTTCAGGTCTTGCTGATCATCTCATTATTTTTATTTTGGGACACCCCCAGATTGCTTAACTCTGTCTTTTTTTGGGGAGGACTCTTACTCGGAGCTTTTCCCAGTCTGCTCTGGTATTTTGCGCAAGCAATTCGCTATCGCCAGCTAGAGCCAGAGGGTAATTTTTTTAGCCTCATTTTGACCCAAACAGTGAGTCATTCCTGGGCAGGAGAGCTATCTCTCAGCTACTATCTGCTAGAAAGCCTCCAATATTTTTTACCTTGGCTCATGATCGCCTTTGCGGGGATACAGCTAATCAAACATAATCTTCATTGGGGCTGGGGAAAATTGCTGACAGTCTGGCTCAGCGTCTACCTCGCTTTCGGTTTTTTGTTGCTTGATCGTCAATCTTGGTTGATTTTACCCCTTTATCCTGCTCTATCTCTAGCCGCAGGAAAACAGCTAGATCGAATTCGCAATTTGCCCAGCTTTGTGACCTATCCTCGAGCTTGGATCTATGGATTTACTGTTATGGCAGTCGCCGCTGCCCTAGCCGGCTTAAACTGGGGAATCCGCAACTATGTTGATTTTTACCTACCTTTTATCTGTGGTTCGCTCACAATTACTTTTAGCGCCACGGCGATCGTCATTGCTCAGCAGGACAATCAGTTCATCCCGCTCTTATTTTGGGGCTTGCTCGTTTCTATTTTTCTCTTGATAGTTTCTCCTCACTGGATTTGGGAGCTTAGCTCGACCCAACCTGTCAAGCCTCTTGCCGAACTGCTTAAGCACCATACACCACCCAAAATTGTCATTTATGGCTCAGAGACAACGGCGCGTCCCAGCCTCAATTTCTATAGCGATCGCCAAATAATCTCCCAGTCAGTCTCTCAGCTACAGCAGCATTGGCAGGAAGATAACGTAGCTTATCTGCTGCTAGATAATCAAATTTCAGCTCAATTAAACCTACCGTCTACCTCGATCGTCAAGGATAATCGCTTAGATTCTTTAGGCTGGATACTTGCCATTAAAAATCGCCCTTCGGTTCTAGCAGATCTTTCGTCAAGATAGCATCATTATCTGTTTGGCAGAATAACCTCGTTAATCAGCTCAAAAAGTATCGAACTCAGAGTGTTAATTTTCAACATATTAGCCGCTGCTTCTAGAATGATGATAGCAAGACAATGCCTTTGCCAAAATTAAGCTATAAAAGTGCAAAAACAAAAAGAGGCAATCGGACACAAATTTAGCTGCGACCGAATCCTCTTACTATGTGATATTTCTTTGTATATTTAGTTTTGTACTAATTAGACTGAGATAAATTAGGCATCTGTACTTACCCAATTGCGGCTAGCCTAGTCTTCATCCTCAACTCCAATTTGCCTCAGGTGGATATGCTTTCTACCTAAAGTTATTTCAAATTCATCTCCCTGTTCTAGACCCATTTTCTTGGTGTAGGCAGAACCAATTAATAAGTTGCCGTTGGATTGAACACTAATGCGATAGCTAGCCGAGCGTCCACCTCGACCTTGCCCATTAGAAGTACTGTCTAATTCAATTCCTTCTGCATCAATCAGTGCGTTGAGGAACTTCATCATGTTGACTCGCTCTACTCCGTTCTTAGTGACTGTATAGTAGCCACACTTTTTGGCTTTCTCTTCTTTAGAGAGAGTGCCAAGCTCTTTAACTTTATCTATCAATGTTGGGCCGACTAAAGGTTGCGGTTGGGTTGTTTTTGCCATTAAATTTGAAACAACTAAAAATCTATTTGGTTTACAATATTGATCTCAGCTTTAGTTTAGCTTCGACTGATTTTTTTACTTTTCTATTTTTCGTATAAAACTATATTACACTTATTGAGCATAATTAACTTAATTAAAAAATTAAAATTTAATTTTCTCGATCTAACTTGACATTGCAGATAATTAATATTTATAAGTTTGCTAAAAACATTAACCGAGAGATATAAGTTTTACTCAGGATTAAAAGTCATCAATGAAATTAACTACTCGCGGTCATTATAGTGTTAAAGCATTATTGGACTTGAGCTTACAGCCTGGATATAAGCCTACATCCGTAAAAATGATTGCTCAAAGACAAGATTTGCCCGCACCATATTTGGAGAAATTGCTGATTGAAATGCGGCGAGCTGGCATCGTCAATTCCGTTAGAGGAGCAAAGGGTGGCTATCAGTTAGCGGCGAAGCCAGAACAAATTTCTCTGGGTAAAATCTTAGAGGCTGTTGGCGAAACCATCGAACCCCTATCGCGCCAGGTTCCTGATCGCAATTTGGCAGAAGACTGGGTTACATTCAGTCTCTGGCGGAGACTACATCAAAAATTAAAAGAAGCTCTCTATGGAATTACCCTGGCAGATCTTTATTACGATGCCCGTAGTTGGCAAGCCGCCCAGGGTGAAGAAAATAATTTCGTTGTCTAAATTTGCATCTCAATTTGATAGTTGTTAATAATTGACACTAAAATTTTCTAGTTTTAGATGTTTTGACGATCCAAACCGATAGGCTCAAATTCTTTCACCGAGAACAAATCTAATTCAGCTCGTTTTTAGTATAATTTTAGGAACACTACTTTTATTAATCTTCAGTAAGTTGGTTCAACTTCAAGCACCTCGAACTTACCATGGGGGATGCCACTGCGGTTCTGTACGCTTTCAGGTATTGATAGATCACTTTACTGCATTAGACTGTAATTGTTCTATCTGTCGTAAAAAAGGCTTCCTTCATTTAATCGTGCCTGCCAAAAATTTTCAACTACTTCAGGGTGAGGAACATCTTACAAACTACAGATTTAACACCAAAGTTGCTCAACATACATTTTGTTCACACTGTGGCATTCATGCTTTCTATCGCCCTCGTTCCCATCCCGACTGTATTGATGTCAATCTTCGCTGTTTAGATCGCGATACATTAGAACAATTTACGATCCGTCCCTTTGATGGGCAAAATTGGGAAGATAACGTTGCTCAAATTCGAGATTAGTTCCAGCCTAGAACTTGCTTTACTATCTACAGATCCCAGCCTAATTTTGGGTTTGGCAGCTTTAGTAGATTACCTAATTGGTGATCCTTGGGGCTGGCTACATCCAGTACAGGTAATGGGCTGGACGATTAACAAATATACTGAGCTGGCGCTTAAACTTTGCTCTCCTGGTTGGCAACGTCGCCTTGCAGGAATGGGTTTAGGTTTACTGTTAATTGTCGGTAGCGGATTTTTTGCCTGGTTGACAATCTTGAGCGCCAATAACATTCAGCCGCTCATCGGATCGCTGCTTCAGACTGTCTTGCTAGCAAGCTGCTTTGCGGGCAGGAGTCTCCGCGCCGCAGTCGAGGATGTTCTAACACCGATTAGACAAGGTGACTTGGCGACGGGGCGATCGCATCTCAGTCGTTATGTTGGTCGGGATACGGCAAATTTAGCGCTGCCAGAAATTTATCGCGCCCTATTAGAAACCGTGGCCGAAAATGCTGTAGATGGGGTGACTGCGCCGCTGTTTTGGGCGATCGCAGGTTCCTTATGGGGAATTGGTGCTGTCCCCCTCACCCTGGCTTATAAAGCGGCTAGCACCCTAGACTCGATGGTAGGCTATCGCCGCGAACCCTATATTGACTTAGGTTGGTTTAGCGCCCAGTTGGAAGATCGTCTTACTTGGTTGCCTTGTCGTCTGACGGTTTTGACCTTATGTTTAAGTTCAGGCAGACCACGGGAAGTATGGAATATTTGTCGTCGTGACGGAGTAAAAGATCTTAGTCCTAACTCAGGCTGGAGTGAAGCAGCCTATGCCGCCATCTTGAGAGTTCAGCTTGGGGGCAAAAACAGCTACCAGGGAGTAATCAAAGATAAACCTCTGTTGGGGGATGATCTCGAACCAATCTCCCAGGAAAAGATTGCCCAGGCTCTAGCTCTAAATCGCTTTTGTTTTCTGAGCTGGTTGAGTATAGCGATCGCAATCCTGGTTCTTTTATAAACCAACTAGGCTTGATTTTTGATCCTAAGTATTACTACTCAGTAAGTAATTTTGTCTCAGGATATTTGGGAGCCAAACCGAAAGCTGTAAAAAATAAAGTTTGAGTAAAGTGTATTCCAGATAGCAAAAACTTGGATAAATGTGATTCAAACAACAGTATTGCCAAAATCTGTCTGTTATAAAAGAAGCTGTGATTTTTGGGCTATTTAGTTTAGTTATGGGTTAGATAGTTACCTTTGCTAAGAATTAACCATAGCTTTAGACAAACTTTACCGCAATTAGGTGATCTTGCTCATGCAAAAACTAGAGTAAATCGTGCAGGATAGGATTTGGTGAGCAATCTATCAGCCAATAGCTTGCTTGTCTGTAAGACTTTAACCAGTAGTTAGAGTTTTTTGAATTCTAGCCAAAGCATTAAGACGACAGTTGGGACATAAATAACCAATAGAGATCGGGCAAATCATTGCCGTTAGCAAATTACTCAGTATCCAGGAGTCAATCATGAATCTAGTACCGCATACTTTTAAAACACTGCATCTCGACCTGTGGCTATCCCGCCTACCAAAAATTAGATTTTCCTTCACTGGGATCAAATCAAATCTGAATAAACTAGATCCACTATTTCCCCTTCGTCAACGGTTAGACGGAATCACGATCCAAGATAGTGCCTTTGCTCACCGCATCTGCAAGCTAATCCCCAGTCAATGTCCGTTCGAGCGAGAAGTGAAAGTTTTGGGACATACTCTAGTCAAAATTCCTCCCATGTGTAAGCTCAACCCGTTCTACAATGAGCTAGTCTTCCTGCGTTTTCGGGCTATGTGCTATCTGTCTGATACCTGCGGCGAAGATATTAGCATCTACTGTTGAGATGGATTAAAATTGATTGTTCATTCTTTTAACAGACCATCGTGGCAATCATCGCGCTCAAGGCTTGGTATTTAGCACAGTACGAACCAATTAAGCAGGTAATTAAGCAGCCCTTCACCCTCCGTCTCAGCCGAAATAGTCTCTTGAAAACTGGTCTACGGGCAGACTTTTTAGATGACCGCCTAGAAGTAGAAGGCTCCGACTGGTTTCAACTGTATTTATCAGGTCAAACAGTTGAATTTTATATTCAGGGCAGCGGTACCTATGTGGTCTCGAATATAGATTTGGTTTCTCAGGAAATTTACTTTACTAAATGTAATAGTATTTCGGGATTAGAACCAATTATTTACTATTGTCCTCAAACCTACTGCCAGGCAGCAAATGCAGCAGTAACTTCGGTTCTAACCACGATCATTGACGATCTAGCAGAGCGATCGCGCATTCCCCTCAAATTGGAAGTCACTCCCCGTGTTGATGGCTCACCTTGGCGATTGAGTAACTCTCAGTTACGGAAAATCAATAAAAGTCTATTATTAGTTGCTGACGTTACCCCGATCAACAGCATGGTCAAGGGGGATCGGTCGGAACTAATTGTCGATTCTACCGTTTGTGTTGAATTAGGCTACGGTATTCAAACTAAAGATAGCGGACAAATCTTGCTTTTAAATATGGAGCGAACAGATTTAGAGGGTGCTAGCCCTTTTGATCTGCCTGGCTATAAACAACTTAGCTTCACTAATGGCAAACAACTAAGCAAAAGTCTGCCTCAATTGATTGCAACTCTCCTGCAACGATACAGTCTTTTTTAGAGTGATAACAATTAATTGTTGGAACCAAAAATCTGGTCTAGGCAGCCATTTTGAGAGATAAAGCAGTAATATTCTAATTCATAGGGTAGACTTTAATTGAGAACTATTCTTATAAAGAGCCGCGGCAATTTTCGCTGTAGACCCGATTTTAAAAGCTATCTTGCTATTTTAGACCCAGAGGATTTTGCTGCTCTACTGTCGAGAATACTCACAACCATAGACAGAAAATTTATCTCTATCGACAGGTTTGGTAGTCACTCAATCGCTGCTCTTGCCTCAGATCTATAAAATGAATCAGTCAGTAATTCTTCAGCTAACCAACGTAACTAAGACCTTCTCCCATGGCTCACCCACTAATAGCCAGCAGGCAGTCTTGGATAATGTTAGTCTGACCCTTAACCATGGAGAATTATTGGGTCTATTAGGACCTTCTGGCTGTGGTAAAACTACTCTTTTACGAATTGTGGCTGGATTCGAGTCGATATCTCAGGGTACAGTAGCGATCGCTGGTAAAGTCGTCTGTAATAAATCTGAGTCTCTAGCGGCAGAAAAACGTCAAACGGGAATGGTATTTCAGGACTATGCTTTATTTCCCCATCTAACGGTAGCGGATAATATTGCCTTTGGCTTAAAGCAGCAGCACAAATCGAGCAAAAACCGCAAAAATTTAAATCTTTTTGCTCGCCAGCATTCTCCCCAGATCCAACAAAGAGTCAAAGAAGTCCTCGAACTCGTTGGTCTAAAAGACTTTGCACCAAGATATCCCCATCAGCTGTCAGGCGGGCAGCAACAGCGGATCTCCCTCGCTAGAGCTTTAGCACCCCAGCCTGCTCTAATTTTATTAGACGAACCCTTGAGCAATCTAGATGTTCAGGTGCGCCACCGTCTGAGAGCTGAAATCCGCGCCATTCTTAAAGCCGCTGGCACATCTGCTATTTTTGTTACCCACGATCGCGAAGAAGCCTTAGCCATCTCAGACAAAATTGCGGTCATGCGCCAGGGAAAAATTGAGCAGGTAGGCTCTCCTGAGTCAGTCTATCTTAATCCCGCTACTCGCTTTGTAGCAGAATTTGTCACCCAAGCTAATTTCTTACCTGCCACGAGGCAAGGACAAGTATGGCAAACTGAAATTGGTGATGTGCCAGCATCATCTGGATCGAATGTAGCAGAAGGAGATTTAATGCTACGTCCAGAAGATATTGTGTTAATCCCCGATCCTGATGCTCGTATCATTGTGCGAGAAAGACAGTTTTTGGGGCGAGAATACTACTATGGAGTCGAAACCGCCTCTGGCAAAAGAATCTATGCCCGAACGGAGCTATCTCAGGCGATCGCTATTGGCGCTAAAGTTAGACTATCTTTAAAGCTCAAATCCCCCCAGATATTTGGCGTTGTTTCCCAGAAGAATCAAACTTTAACTTCAGTCCCTAGCTTTTAAAGTAAACGGGAAACTTACTAGTCTGCAAATAGTTTTTCTTGCTCGAATAAAAGGTTAGTATCGACACGGAAATTAGAATGACTTACGTTTCTTTCCGCAAAAAACAGCTTTAGCTCATATTTTTCGTCAGGGATTAAACCTAGGGTATCCAAATTTACTGACTGTTCTTCTTGGGCATGGATTCCGCCAATGTCAATTACTTTTTCTCCGTCAATAAAGACAAAGACATCGTCATCTCCTTTGAAGGTAAATACACGGGGATCTTGCTCCGTTCCTGGAATATAGGTGAACCAGGAATCTAGTTCGTAAGTAAAGTGATAATTGTGCTGGTATCCTTCATTCCCCCACAGCAGATTGTCAATGGGGAAAAAAGATTGCGCTTCATCAATATCTCTGGCAAAACTATAGATGCCGTCGCCATCGGGATCTTTGAGGGTAATGGCATGACTCATGCTTTGATTTACTCCAGGCACATCTCGATACCACTGGCTGAAATTTTGGGCAGTAGTAGTGGTAAGGGTGCTGTTGTTACCAGGCTTATAGACGGGCTTGCCATCTTCATCGAGAAAATCATCGGCAATTAAATCGAATTCTGCCGTCATTTCAAAGTCACCATCTTCGCCTTCATATCGCTGAAAATCCTGGTGTCCTCCTGGATTGAGAGTCCGATCTCCCAATCTATAGGCTTTAAAATCTCTAATTGTACCTGTCAGAGTAATACTTTCAGTCTCGTTGTTTTCCGCAGTCAAGCTAGGTTTAGAACCTACCCAGCTGCAAGCTATACTCAAGACAGAAGTAACTAAAATAAGATTGATTGCTTTTGTATATTTCATGCTTTAAAAGTGATTTATAACTGCTGACTTAAAAGTAATTTAACCTGCAAAGATAGTTGTTTGAGCTGCAAAAAGTAGCTTTTTAGGCAATAAATATATTTAGACTTTTAGTCTATTTGTTAAAGCTATTTTTTATTTTGCTAGAAACCCAAGTGTCAAATGAAGATGATGATTATATAGATTCTTATCTCATCTTCTAACTAAAAGCTACTACAGCACTTTGCTTGTTTTCACTTAATATTATTAATCACAGAATTAATTATTGGGTAAATTTCAGATAAAGATCTCAGTGAATTTAGCTACTAAAAGTTGAAGCTTGGCTAAACTAACTTAAATTGATTGCTAGTCAAATGCTCCCCTGGTGCAAGCAGGTAATAAACATCTAGTTTTAATTTCTGGCAAGAGCTGAATACTATCTTCAGGAGGATGTATCTACAATGCAGGTTTGTTGGTATGTAAATATACACAAAAAAATACCAACATTTTATTTATGGCTGAACTATCATTTACTGATTTACAAACATTGGCTCAAAGCGAGTCAACCAGTATCTCTCTATATATGCCTGCGGAAAAAGCGGGAGCAGAAACCAGAAAAAATCCGCTCCGCTTCAAGAATTTGTTGAGTGAAGCTGAAGATCAGTTGACTGAGCGCTCGGTTGAACTAGAAGCAGCTCTAAAATCTGCCCGTGCCTACATTGAGCGTCACGACTTCTGGCAGCATCAGGACAGTGGACTGGCGTTTTTTATCAACCGTGACGGTGTTAAATATTATCGCCTACCCTATAGTTTTGACGAGCGGGTAGAAGTAGGCGATCGCTTTTATCTTAAGCCGTTGTTACCCCTGTTAACCAATAACAATGAGTTTTATCTGCTGGCGCTGTCGCAAAACGAAGTCAAGTTTTTCCTCGGTAGTCGCTATGGTTTGAACCAGATCGAGCTGCCTCAAGATGTTCCCCCCAGTCTGGCAGAAGCGCTAAAATACGACGATCCTGAGAAGCAAACGCAATATCATAGCGGAGATGCTGGCGGTAGTCCGATCTATCATGGTCAGGGAGTTGGCACGACCGACAATAAAGATGAAATAAAGCGCTATTTTCAGCAGATAGACAGCGGCTTGACCTCTGCTCTAAATGAGTCTTCTACTCCCTTGATTTTGGCTGGGGTAGAGTTTTTGCTACCGATCTACCATGAAGTCAATTCCTATAACAATTTGCTGGAAGCGGGAATTACAGGCAACCCAGAAAACGTCGCTACTCAAGATTTACACCAGCAAGCCTGGGCAATTATCGAGCCTCGCTTTGCTAGCGAGAAGCAAGCCGCGATCGCTGAATACCACAATCAGTCTAGTGCGGGCTTGTCTAGCTCTCGTTTAGAGGAGATTATTGCGGGGGCTGCCAATGGACAAATAGAGACGCTATTTGTTACCGCAGATGCTCAAGTTTATGGTCAATTTGATCGTCAGGCAAACAAGGTACAGATCCTTGATGAAGCTGCTGCAAACAGCATGGATTTAATCGATCTTGCCGCAACTCAAACCTATTTACAAAAAGGTGAGGTCTATACTGTCGATGCTACTGAGATGCCTGAAGAAAATGTGATCGCCGCCATACTGCGCTTTCCTGTATTTGCCGAACCAACTGCGGCATCGGCATAGTCAGACCTGAAATGAGGGGATCATTCCCCTTATCTGGTATTGCTTGAGTACTAACGTCTATTAGCAGGACAAAATATAATACTCGATCCTGACATACTCAACATACTTAGAGCGCGATCGCAAAACTATCTCGTCGATGGAAATCTGGCTCCATCCCAGGATGAGATAATGCCCAGTAGCTCAGCTTACCTGCTCGATCTTCAATCACGGTGGTAATACCGACGTTCAAACTTTGTTCGGCAGTCATAATTTTATCTAGATCTAGCTGTAATCTAAGCTGTAAAACCTCCCCTAGCTTAGACACTTTGAACGGTAGGCGGTCAAAAGCCATCTCTTCGGCAATACTCTGACGGTAATTATCAAAGCGAAAGACGTTCCAATGTCCTGCGGGAGAAAGATTAAATTCCCAATATTTGCTTGAATTGGGTATGCCCAAAAAAAATTCACAGCAGGTATGTTCCCATAAATCGAACTGGCGAACTGGTGGGGCTGCCTGAGGAACTATAACCAGCTCTTGCCCTTTAAGATTATATTCAATCTGCAACTGGTTATCACAACGCTCGATCTTACCTAAAACCGACACTGAGGGAGCGTCGTCCCCAGAAAAGGGGTGCAAAGTGAAAGGTTTCATGTCACGCCATTAATAATTTGCTGAATTGTCTCGGACTGCTGCTCGACACTTTCGGTCAGCTTAAACTGTACTAAGGCTCTGGCTAAATTGTGTTCGGCATGATCTGCTTTGAAATAAACATTCCCAGCAAGATAGTCAGTAAAAAACCTCAGTCCCAATTCAAACGCTAGCAGGCGAATCGAGTCATAAATATATAAGTAGTCATTTTTAGTCAAAAAGTCTCTGGCTACCGCTAAATAGCCTGTGAGAATGGCTTGAGCCAAGTCTGGAGCGAATTTTACCTGTTCCCAGTCAGCAGTCTCCTCCCCTAAAGGATTGCAGCCAGAGCGCAGACAGTCGCCGATATCGTAGTGAATTAACCCAGGCTTGACAGTATCAAGGTCAATCATGGCTACCGCCTCTTGGGTAGAGCAGTCGATCATAATATTATTGATCTTGGGATCGCCGTGGATCGTTCTCAGGTTGAGTTTTCCTGCCGCTTTAGCATTTTCGAGAATAAAAGGCAGCTTTGGGCGATCGCTAATAAACCGAAGACAGTAATTTACTTCAGGCGAGGAGGGAATTTTATCTCTTTTGCTCACCTGGTGATAATGTTCGAGATATCTAGGAGTAATATGAAATCCTTTCAGGGTATCTGCTAGCTGCTCGGTTGGTAAATGGTAGAGCAGACTGTGAAACATGCCTAGTCCGTAGCCTATTTCTTGCGCGTGGTGTAGGCTTTGAATTGTATCAAAAGATTGAGAATTATCAATAAAGCTGATTCCCCGCCAAAAAGTACCGTCTGAGGCGACATAGTGGTTTTGATTTTGAGAGGTAAATAAAACGCGAGGCATCAACCAACGACGTGAAGAGGGGAGACTACAGTGCCGCAAGCGCTGATGAACATAGTCCGACAAAATACAAATATTGTTCATGACTAGTTCTGGCTGGCAGAACACCACCGTGTTGATCCGTTGCAGAATAAATGGCGGTTGCGGCTCCAGCGTTACTAAAAAAGTACTGTTAATATTACCGCTACCGTATTGCTGGATATCGGTGATTTGCGCGTTTGGTCGGAACTGATGGGCAATTTTGACCAGCTTGTTAGATTGTTGATCGATTGTCTCTGGCTTATCTGTCATATCCTCCCCAATGCTACAGGTGCAACTTCTGCTACGAGATACCTTCCACAATTAGAACATTTTAATGGCTAATGTCATCTAGAAAACAGCAAACCAGATCAAGACTTGATTCCAGCCGCTAAATTTCAATACCACTCTATCAGTGCTTAGAAAGCTTACTGTTGCTGCTGATTGACCGCCACTTTCTTCGCAAACAAGTAAATATTCTCTAAAGATTTTAACAAGTTGGCTTTCTCGGCTGTTAGAGCAATTGAATTCCATTGATAATTAGTTTCTAAGGGGAAGGGTCTAGATGTTTAGGTTCATATTAAGCCGATCGAGAAACTAACTAGATAGCATTAAGATAAAAAGTAAAAATCATTGATTGGCTGTCAGTGTAGGTGTAGTAGTGGGTAGGAGTTGTTAAGGAGTTTTTGTGCATGGGCGGATTTACCAGGGTTAACGGCATATTGAGTCCTGGTGCTTGTTTGGCAGATGGCGAGTATCGGATCGAACAGCCCCTCGGTCAAGGTGGCTTTGGGATTACCTATCGAGGAATCGACACTAGACTAAACCGAGCTGTAGCGGTCAAAGAATTTTTTCCTGAAGGTTGCTGGCGTGAGGGTTCAACAGTAGTATCGGCGGGTCGCTGGAATTCTGATACCTATAGTAACGCCAAGCAAAAGTTCTTGTTAGAGGGTCAGACTCTCGGACAGTTTAATCATCCTGGCATTGTCCAAGTTTTCTACTACTTTGAAGAAAACAACACTGCCTATCTGGTGATGGAGTACCTTCAGGGAAAAACCCTCGCCGAATATCTGAAACAGCATCAGGGAAAACTCTCAGAGGCTAAAGCCTTAGAGCATATTACCAAAGTAGGAGAAGCGCTAGAGATTCTCCACCGAGCGCAGTTTTTGCATCGCGACATTAAGCCAGAAAACATCATGCTGGCTGATGATAGTCGAGTTGTCCTGATCGATTTTGGCGCAGCGCGAGATTTTGCCACTAGCTCGACTGCCAGATACACCACAATGTTGACTCCTGGCTATGCTCCTTTAGAACAATATGGACGTGCTTTAAAGTATGGAGCCTTTACCGATATCTATGCCCTCGGCTCGACTTTATACTATTTATTGACAGGAGAAGCACCAGTCTCGGCAATTGAAAGAGCGGCAGGAGTAGAACTAAAGTCAGTCAAGCAAATTGCCCCCCACGTTAGCACTCATGTGAGTCAAGCGATCGCTCAGGCAATGGAAATGGATGTCAGCCAGCGGACTCAATCAGTACAAGAGTTTTTCGCCCTGCTCCAGCTTGAGCGGTTAGAATCTACTTCTCAAGTCAAATCCCCGCAGTTTGGCGATGCGATTCAAGATGTTTGGAGCGTTTTTGGTCGCTCTACTGCTGTCAAACGTACTGCTAATCCCCCACAAACTAACTGGTTTTAATTAATTTGCTAAACAACATGAAGCTCGACGACATCAAAATTACGACGTTAGGCACGACGGGAGCGGGCAAAACCAGCTATCTATTAGGAATGTATGCAGTAATGCAGACAGGAATCAAAGGTTTTACCCTGGCAGCAAAGGATATGGATCTAGATTTGGAGTTGACCCAGAGATGGGAAAAGCTGATTTCTCTTAAGGGAGACGAACGCTGGCCAACTCCTAACGCGGCGGCGATGGAATATTATGGGTTTGACTTCAGCTATGGTTTCCGTCCACTGATGGGGTTCCAGTGGCTAGACTATCGAGGTTTGGCACTGAGCGATCGCTCTACCGAGCAGGATGTTGCCGAGCTGGTGCAGTATATTCAAGAATCTGCCTGTTTGTTTCTCTCTATTTCGGGAGAGTATTTGACCAGCGAGATTACTCCACAAACGATACGGGAAATAAAAAGCGATCGCATGAATCAGTTTATGCAGCAGTATGTGAGCAATAATAACCAGCCTAATACCCAGCGACCTTTTCCAGTCGCGATCGTGATTACCAAATATGACCTCTGCCACCACCGCGATCGCGAGGAAATCATTGCTGATGTCAAAAAATTATTTCAAGCGCTTTTTACCCCTAATTCTGGCTGGCTAGTAATGATTTGCCCTGTCAGTTTGGGTCGAGATCTCGGTGCCGATCCTGATCACGCCAATATTGTCCCCGTAAATGTTCATCTGCCCATCGTTTTTGCTGTTTATTCTCAACTACGAGCTTATGGTTTGCAGCTCAAAAGCGATCGCGACCAGCAGATTCTAGAATTGGAAACAGTAAAGCAAAGAAACTCCTTCTATCAATTGCTTAAAGCAGAGCAGATCAAACAGCAGGCAATTCAGCTAGAAACAACCAAGACGGAAATTATCGCCGTGGAAGAAAATATGAAGTTGCTGTCCCAAGAGCTACAGCAGGCATCTCTATACTTTAACGGTAGCGAGGTGACGGCAGATGTCTAAGGGATGGGCTGCAATTGTTTATGGACGCACCTATCATCTAGATTTTCGCTTTATTACTATTCCTGATGACTTTTCAGTCGATGATTTGCACTGGGCAGCACAGTATATTGTAGCGACCACCCAGAAAGCTCGTAATTTGGCTGATTCACCTCGCTGGTCGCTGTTCAAAAATGAACATTACTGTATTGTCGGGGCGACCTGCATGGTTAAAGATCTGCTGGGTAAAACCGTCAAAGACGATCGTGATCGACCACTATATGTCTATGTTGGCTACGTCACTCAGCTAGACAAAAACTTAGAGCTGCTCAATTTTCCTGCCTATAGCGATCGCTGTCTTGATGATTTCAAAATTCTCTATCAGGAGATTGAGAAGGTCTGGCTAATCAAAAACTATGAGGCGGAGAGTAGAAAACCTGCCTTGAGCCAGTACAATCCACTCAACTTCCATAATTCGGCGATCGCTCTTGCGGCTGGTGATTTACCTATATTAAACAGTCATCTTCGGCATCCTGAACACATCTATCTCTGGTCAAGTAAAACTGCCCAAAACAGTCTACTGTGGCAAGCCGCGGCTCAATTTCCTGCTCCTGTTGCCGTCTGTCTCAACATCAAGGGCAAAGCCCTGACCAACAGTCTGTTTCTCAACCAATCATCTAGCCAAGTAGAACAGTTTAAAACCGTTCCTAGGACAGTGACTCAAGGTGGCGACTCTAATTCAAATTTGACTCATGCTATCGATACTCAAGCCAATAACTCCCTGACTCAGAAAATATCCCATCGGGCTAAAGAAGACATTGATCTGACTCTACAGCAGGCAGCAAAAGTAGCGATCGCTGGTCAAGAATTGATCCATAATATATCAGACTGGAATCAGCTAGATGATGCTGATAAATCAGTAGCCGAAGAAACGCAGGAAACTCTTGAATTTGGCTTTAAACTCAAAAACCCCGCTACTGAGGATGAAGATTGGTTTTAATCTTTGGCGTTGCTGATTGAGTAATGCTATATCGAGGGTTACTGCTCTAAGCTATAAGATATAGGCTCTTTGATCAAAGAATCTATTTTTAAACCCTGAGTACTGACTGCCTGAGCAAGATAATGGATCGTAGCCGCAATAATTATCACCAGATCGATCTCCCTCTGAGTATTGCACCGATGATGGATCGCACCGATCGCCATTATCGTTACTTTATGCGTCAAATTACCCGACGTACCCTACTCTATACTGAGATGATCGTTGCTCAGGCAATCATACATGGCGATCGTCCTAAGCTACTAGACTTCTCTTTAGCAGAAAAACCGCTAGTATTACAGATCGGCGGCGATAATCCCCTTCAGCTAGCCGAATGTGCCAAGATTGGCGAAGATTGGGGCTACGACGGCATTAATCTCAATATTGGCTGTCCTAGTCCCAGAGTACAGAGCGGAAATTTTGGGGCTTGCCTGATGACCCAACCAGAATTAGTGGCAGAAGCAGTAGAAAAAATGCAGCAGGCGGTAAAGATTCCCGTCACGGTCAAGCATCGTATTGGGGTCGATGAATGCGATCGCTATGAAGATATGGTCAATTTTATTAGTACTGTCTCTGAGGCGGGCTGTAGTAACTTTAGCATTCATGCTCGCAAGGCTTGGCTTCAGGGTTTGAGTCCCAAAGAAAACCGAGATGTTCCTCCTTTGCGCTATGAAGATGTCTATCGTCTTAAGCAGGACTTTCCCCAGCTATTTATCGAAATTAACGGCGGGATTATCACCCTAGAGCAAGCTAAAACTCATTTACAATTTGTTGATGCGGTAATGATCGGGCGCATGGCATATGACCGCCCCTATACTTTTGCTACGGTAGACCGAGATATCTTTAATGAAGATGTAACTCCCAAATCTCGCCTAGAGATTGTCGAGGCAATGTTGCCCTACATCGACTATTGGGTCGGCAAAGGTACTAGATTAAATTCCATTACTCGCCATATGCTCCAGCTATTTGCTGAACAGCCAGGAACAAAAGCCTGGAAGCGCTACATTACAGAGAATGCCTGTAAATCGGGGGCAGACTCTCTAGTTATCAGTGGCGCATTAAGTAAAGTTAGACGCTAACCACAGCTTCAGCTTCTTGTTTTATTACTCACTTACCTCTCTCTACTTCACTATCTAACTCTCAAAGATCTATGGTTGCCAAGAAAAAGAAAAACAAAGAATTGACAGGCAAAGCTTTAGTCAAAGAAGTATGTCGGCGTATTCGAGTTGCACGAAGCTATTGGGATGCTCATAATAATGCTGCCTGTCGGGGCGAAAGAGAAAAAGCACTAGAACTATACGAAACCCTAACGAAAGAACAAAAAGAGCAGATCCCGCAGCAGTTGAGAGTCTGGCTACGCTACCGCAGCGAGAAATATTTTGGTAAGGGTAAACCTAACGGTATGAATACGAAGCGTTTTTTGCCCAAAAGCAAGCGATTTAAATAGTATTTGACCTCCTAAGAATGCAACGCCAGTTTTAGATATCTTTGAGATCTTGACTAGAGTAACATGGGAAATATAAAACTTAAGAGTATCCCTATGACTACTCAATTATCATCTGCTATTGATACAGTAAATCTTTATAACGAAGATTATTACCTTTGGCTATCTCACACTGCTCAGCTTATTTCCGAAGGCAAATTTGCTGAGGTAGATGTAGCCAACTTGATCGAAGAAATAGAAGACATGGGTAGGAGTGAAAAACGGAGGATTGAAAGCAATTTAGTGATTGTGTTGCTACACCTGCTCAAATATAAATATCAGCCAGACAAAAGAACCAATAGCTGGAAATCTAGTATTAGGGAACATCGACGGAGATTAAGAAAAGCTTTTGTTGATAGTCCTAGCCTCAAACGGCATTTCGAGGAAGTTTTTGCAGAATGTTACCAAGACGGAAGGGAACTAGCTGCGGATGAGACTGGATTGCCCTTAGATACTTTAGCCTTGAAATCACCTTTTACTCCAGCAGAAGTTCTCAATTCCGACTACCTGCCTCAAGATTAGTCACGAGTCACGAGTCAGTTTACTCCCCAGCCTTTAGCTGCCGCGAAGAATTGGTATCGCTTCAAACAGTAAGGTTAGTCATAAACATTAGAGAAATAAAGCTATTAATCAGCAGCATCAGGGCGACAATTAAAGTAGCTTTGCCCTCGGTCATGTTTAGTAGTTGAATATAGCCTGCCTGTAGAGCGATCGCACTATAGGCACAGCCAGCCATAAGCAGGGGAATCACGAGCGAAATGCTAGAAATTGGCACAAATCCCATCAGAACAGTTGCTAATGCCAGAGGCGCAACGGCGACACCAGCGATAAAAATATCCGTAGCTAGGCTACCCCGATGATGCCACAATCCCCTGAAGGCACAGCCAGTCAGGATAAAGCTGACGAAGGGAATTAAGCCAACTATAAACAACTGCCAAACGGGAGTAGCAAGAGGAATGCCCGTCATAAAATAGCCACAGACAAACCCGAGACAAGAGAGCAAGCCATAGATTAATCCTACCTGCTTTAACTGTTTATCTTCTAGGCGAGAAAAGGCTGGTAGCAAGCCACCGCTAGGATTCCAAAAAGAAAGAGCCAGGGTCGTAAAGAAATTGTAGACCAAGCCTTCTTGATGAAAAACCATTTTATCTTTGGTTAGCTCATTGACGGTTTTTTGGGTGCGGCGATAAGCATCATAATTTTGCTGTCGTCGAAACAATTTGGCGGCGATCTTAAGATCTTCTACCGCTAAGGTAATATTTTGTGACTCCTTATGGGCAATGCCACGATAGTAGTGCGCTTGAGGGTAATTTTGCTCCTGGGCGATCGCCGAACTGTAAGATTCGATCGCTGGGTCAATATAGCCCAAACTATAGCGCGCTCGACCTTGATAATAGTAAGCTTTAGCCACGCTGGGATCAATGTTAAACACTTCATGACAATCGTTTAACACGCCCTGATTATCTCCTAGCTTATAGCGCATTTCGCATCTTTTAAGATAGGCATCGACAAAGCGCGGATTCAGCTTAATCGCCTGGGTATAGTCATCAATTGCCTGACGATATTCTTTGGTTTGGGTTCTGAGAAGACCCCGATTGTAATAGTCAAGAGGCGTCGTGGGAGGGGAGTTAGCAGAACTCTTATTTATGTTTTGGCGCGAGACTTTTGGTTGCTGAAGCGGAATGTGGCGATCGTAGCGACGACGTTTTTTGCTATCAGACAACACATCATAAGCTTGGGAAATTAGCTTAAATTTTTCGGCAGAAACTGGGTCATTTGGATTTAGATCGGGATGATACTGGCGTGCTAAACGACGAAAAGCGAGCTTAATTTCTTTCAAGCCCGCATTTTGGGGCACTCCCAAAATTAAGTAGTAATTTTCCGAATAATTCTCCGCCCTTGCCATTAATTTCCACTATTTTCAGTTATAGCCTGCAATCCTAGTTTAAGACATCGGGATTGTAAACATGTTTAGCAACCACCATCTTAATGAGATTTTTCCCCTATTTCAACCATAGGAAGGAGTTCATCCAGATGCTTGCTTTAATTCAATTTTGGGCTGACAAACAAATTCTCAATCTACAGGTTGACTTAGCTGAAAACTGAGAAGTAGAGCCAAGATTAAAATAGCTTAAGGTTACTGTGATAGTGTTGGGTGGTATTTTCCAATCAATATCTGCCAAATATATTTGTGGAATCAAAATGTTTAGTATAGCCAAAAGCTCTGTGATTGTAGGCAATTAAAATTTGCCATGCTATCGTCATTGAAACTTTTGATGTATGTTATCTCTAGTCTTGAGTGGCTATCATATTGAAAATAGCCCATCTATAACTACTTTATTATCACCAAATTCTATAGTCGCCAACTTTAATATTTATATTTTAAACTTTATATGCAAACTTTTTTTATTGTCTGGGTTGGGCAAGTCGTCTCTTTGTTAGGCACAAAGCTAACGGAATTCGCGCTGGGTTTTTGGATCTTGGAGCGAACCTATCAAGACACGGGGACAATTACTCAATTTGCTCTGACAATACTATTTATGTATTTGCCGAAGGTAATTATTTCTCCCTTTGCGGGAGTTGTAATTGATCGCTGGAACAGACGTTCGGCAATGATCATGAGCGATCTGGGTACAGGACTAGTAACGATCGCCATTCTGGCTCTGGTCTGGACGGATAATCTCGCAGTCTGGCATATATATCTGGCTTTGGTCGCCTCGTCTAGCCTCAATGCTTTTCAGCAGCCTGCCTATACAGCCGCGATCGCGCAGCTTGTACCGCCGAATAATCTGAGTCGTGCCAACGGTATGGTACAGGCATCATTTGCGATCGCCAAAATTGCTTCCCCCGCGATCGCAGGTTTATTACTCAACTACTTTGGTTTGATTACGATTCTGCTGATTGACGTTGTCACCTTTAGTATGGCGATTATCACCTTGGTTAGCGTTAAGTTTCCTGACTTCAAGCGATTTACGCGCAAGCGAAGAAAGGTTGTCAATCAAGTTATTGCCGATGCGGTAGCAGGATGGAACTATATTGTTCTGCGACCAGGTTTACTCCGCCTGGTCGGTTTTATTGCGATTAGCTACTTTACCATGGGCATGATCGAAGTTGTCCTCTGGCCCCTGCTCTATCAGCCAGGCTCAACAGAACAGTTAGGGTTTGTTCTGTCCGTGGGCGGCTGCGGTATGTTGGTGGGTAGTGTCTTGATGAGCTTATGGTCTGGTCCTCGCAACCGAGTTAGGGCGATCATCGGTTTTGTTGGTTTTCAGGGACTAATTGTCTTAATTGGCGGACTCAAAATTTCTCCGATTATCTTGGCGTTTGGTATTTTTGGCTATCTCTTCTCCCAACCAATTATTGTGAGCTGTAATCAGGCGATCTGGCAGAGCAAAGTCCCTAGCCGTCTCCAGGGTCGAGTCTTTGCCCTCCAGCAGACTTTAGAGCGCTCGCTCGCTATCTGTGCTTATCTGCTGGCAGGACCCTTGGTAGACAACGTGTTGAACCCCCTAATGGCAGAAGGGGGAGTGATTGCTCAGGCGATCGGCAAAGTGATCAGTACGGGCATGGGTCAAGGAGTGACGCTGCTGCTGGTAATCTTGGGGGCGATTAATTTAATGGTGGTGGCGATCGCCTATCGAGAACCTCGTTTACGCCGTTTGGAAAAAGAGCTGCCCGATCGCAATCAGTTTCAGCAGACGAAGACAGCATAAGAAATTTGCCCTCGCCCCATAATTTAATTTATTCAAGATCGGACTCTTTTACTAACCCTTGCTTTTGCCAGAGCCAAAATAGAGCCATGCTGACTATAGCTAGCAAGAGCCAAACATCTGGTTCGGGTACACCCGAAACCGTGTTGCTTTCAAAGGGATTAAACGGCTGGTCTAACTGTTCTGTTCCTGTCTCTACCTCGCGATCAAAGCGGTCTGTTTTGGCTTCGGCGGC
>JBCBWB010000260.1:0-4775 GCA_039817275.1 Cyanobacteria bacterium J06648_1
CTTTGAGTTATCGGGAGATATCGAACGCTCTGAAGCTGTCTTAAAACAAAGTCTGGCGATCTCTAAAAAGATAAATTCACCCAATGATATTGCAGAAGCTTGGTTTCGTCTGGGAAACGTCGTTCGCAGTCAGAAAAAATATAATCGCGCTATTGAATATTATCAAAAAGCGATCGCTATTTCCCCCGATACCTCTGTTCAGTTAGAAGCAAGATTGAATCAATTAAGCCTCTTGTCTGAAACTAAAGACATTAGCAATGCTCGCCAGCTTATTGCACCCATAGCCAAACAGCTAGCTCAACTACCTACAAGTCGTACAGCTATCTATGCGAGAGTTAACTATGCTCAAAGCCTGATAGAGATGGATGAACCTCAAGTAGAGCAACTGTTAAAAGATACAGTTAAGCAGTCACAAGCTTTGGAAGATAATATAGCTCAAGCCTATGCCATCGGCGAACTAGGACATTGGCAAGAATTAAGCCAAAACTACCAGCAGGCTCTAAACTCAACAGATCGAGCCTTGGCATTAGCCAGTGCTACTAACCAAGCTCAAGTCTCTGCTACTCTTCATTGGCAACGGGGTAGAATTCTCAAGCAAGAGGGAAAAAAAGCACAGGCGATCGCCGCTTATCAATCCGCTGTGACTGAGTTAGAAAATCTCCATCAAGATTTGGTAGCGGTAAACCCCGAACTAAAACTCTCTTTTCGTCAACAGATCGAACCTATCTATCGGCAATTAGTTGAATTATTACTAGAAAACGTAGAACAGCTTAATCCCCAACAAAAACAGGCATATCTCGAACAATCTCGACTGGCGATCGAAGCTCTCCAACAAAGAGAACTAGAAAACTATTTTCGTATTGCTTGCCTAGATATCAACCAACAGAACATTGACCAAATAGATTCCCAAGCTGCGGTTATCTATCCTATTTTGCTCGACCAGAGTATCGAAGTAATTCTCTCCATACCAGGTCAACCCTTGAAACATTATAGTAATCAGATCGATTCAGAGTTACAGGCGAAAACGTTTGACGACTTGCTACAGTATCTGAATCCAGTTTTTAGCTCTGGGCATCATTTACCAACAGCGCAAAAGCTATATGATTGGATCGTTCGCCCCGCTGAAGCCGAGTTAGAACAAAACAGAACAGATACTTTAGTTTTTGTTTTGGACAAGCAGTTACGCAGCCTGCCAATGTCTGTACTGCACGATGGCGAAAAATATCTTCTAGAGCAATACAATCTAGCTCTAACGCCAGGATTACAGCTATTGCCGACTAAATCTTTAGATACAGAAAAGCTTAAAGTTTTGACAGGAGGTTTGACAGAATCCAGACAGGGATTTTCAGCTTTGCCAGGAGTCGAACAAGAAATTAATAGTATTGAATCTATATTGCCAACCAATACTTTACTCAATAGTGAATTTACCAACCCTAAGATACAAGAAAAAGTCACTCAAGAATCTGCTGCGATCGTTCATCTAGCAACTCACGGACAGTTTAGTTCCAACGCCGAAGATACATATATATTGACCTGGGACGATCGCATTAATGTTAACGATTTTGATAAACTTTTGAGCAACCGAAATAACAGTACTCCTATAGAATTATTAGTTCTAAGTGCCTGTAAAACAGCAGCAGGAGATGAGGGGGCAATTCTGGGTTTAGCAGGAATGGCAGTGAGATCGGGAGCAAGGACTACAATGGCTACTCTGTGGTCGGTAAACGATAATTCTACGGCAAAGCTCATGACCGAATTTTATCGCTATCTCAGTCAATCCAGGACTAAATCCCAAGCTATGCGTCAAGCTCAATTATCTTTATTACAGTCCGAACAATATCATCATCCCTTTTATTGGTCTCCCTTTGTCTTAGTTGGCAATTGGAAATAAGAAATAAACGACAAGCCAGCCTATAAAGATTGCAATTGGAGTAATCCAAGCTAGTATCACTGTTCAATGGAAGCCTCCAAGTTTTTAACTAGGAATAATTACTAGAAGTAATATTCTCTCTGAAAATAAAACTATAAGCTTTCCGTTTTGGAAAAGTCATGCTTCTTTCAACTGTCTTCCTCTTCTTTTAGATAGTCAAAAAAATTAGCAAGGAAATGGGTTAAGGTTAAAGATAAAAACAATTTGTTTCTTCGTGTAAGAAATCTTTTGATATAGTTGCTAATCTGTAGATTTTCTCTGATTTCTTTTTAATCTTTCCAACTGCCTTTGCTTGAGTTCTTCAGCTATACGCATATCAGTCAATTCTTCTCGGTCAAAAACCAAGCCATCTAATTTTACTAAGCATCCTGACAATTTTTCAATCTCTTCATCAGTCGGGCGATCGCCAGATAACAACTTTTTCAATCTACTGAGAGAAATCTTAGTTTCTTTTGCTAGGTGTTTCAATCCCCAGTCAGGATTTTCTCTTCTATGAAGATTTTGAGCTATACAGAGAACACAAGAAGCAGATTCCAGGATGATTAATAACTCTCCGATCTGCCAAATTGATATGGAAACAGGGAAAAAGCGAAGATTCTGAAAAACCTTGGTTGACTAATAAATTATATATTCACTGTTCGGTAGAAACTGAGTTGTGGACAGACGAAGGAACAGAACAAATCCGTCAGCAGAAAATTGCTAAAACTCAGCAAATGATTAACAAGTGGTTAGTAGCAAAATCATTGTCTAAAAATCAACAGCAAAAACTGCTAGCAAATCAAACTTCCTTATATCTCTTAAATACATTTCGAGATTTCAATCGTCCCAGTAAACCCAAATATCAGCAAAATCCTTATTGTTCTGCCCGATTTAAAGAATGTCAGAGAAATTCTTGATAGCGAAATACAGATAAAAGCAGAGGCGAAAGCACCTGGATGCAAAAGGGCTCAAAAGCGATATGCCAGAAATTATCGTAAAAGTATTCATCGCTGGAGCTATGCTCGTTTATGCGAGGCGATTTCGTCCAAAGCAAAGCAAAAGGATATTGCTATAGAATGCAGTCGTCAATCTTCTCAAGGAACATCTGAAATACAAGCACGAGATTTAGCTTTGACTGCCTATCGCAATCGTCAACAAGCTGCTGGATAGATCCTAGCCTTTAAACATTTCTTATAGTCTCTTTGTACCTAGAAAATCTATTATTAAAGTAGTTTGCGCCGTATATTCCAAATCGGAATTACGAAAAATTTGGGATTGTTTGGCTGTTTATCAAACGGTCTTACTTTCTGAACCCTTGTGGCTACTAGCTCGTAGTGCCTGATTCAGTTAAGCAAAGCTTTTCACTCTTGATTGGATAGCTTTGTTAATGAAAAGAGCATTTGCTGCCAATTCTGCATTCTAATTACGAATTGGGAAAAAGCTGTTTTGAAAAATCTCGGTTATTTCTCATTATAGTCTAGTTGGCGATACCAGCAAGTGAGTCGATTAATGAAGGAAGAACACTTTATTGGTCGAGCTTACGAACTATTCTATAGGATAGGTCTACCAGTCTAAATGATTTGTATACTCTTATCTCACTGGGTGACAACAGATTTAAAAAGAAGAGCGAATAGGGGTTTTGACGGGCGGAGTTTCTTCGACTCTCCCGATGTAGGAGATGTTGATTTTGTAGGAAAAGTTGAAAGGAGCTGAGGATTGAAAACTCATTAAATTATGATTTGAGTTTTACGAATCCTATGTTGCGACAGGAAGCATCATTTTGTGCCGATACGCTGTGAAGCTGTGGTTTAGACCACTTTTTTTTGACATTAATTCTTTAAACCTGACAAATAAAGCTTTAATGTACAGCATCTTCTTCAATATGCCGGGAGGCAGACTTGAACTGCCGACACGAGGATTTTCAATCCTCTGCTCTACCACCTGAGCTATCCTGGCTCGCTTTTTTCAGCGCTTAATTAATTTAGCAGAATAGATGTGCAGATCGCAACCCTGATCGCTAATTTATTATTTGTTTATATCATATGAATGTATGTTCATATATAATGTATATACTCGATTAAAAAACTAATTCAAACAATAGGAGCTAGATTCATGACCAATGCCAGCTTAGTAAAGTGTGACTGCGATCGCTGTAAATGCGAAATTTCTCTGGAAGAAGCAGTAAAAAAAGACGGTAAATATTACTGTTGTTCCGCCTGCGCCAATAATCATCAGGATGAGCAAGGCTGTAAGATGTCTAGCTGTAACTGCGCTTAAACTAGTAATATTGAAGTTCGACCGATTAGCTCGAAATAGGCTTCTTAATGTCTGAAGAAAAATTACCCGCGGTTCCTACCTGCTCTGCCAAACATAATGTTGAAGAGAGTCTAGAAGATTGCCAGCTCGAACCTCTCAATCCAGATAAAGCGCAGCAGATGGCGGAATTCTTTCGCCTTTTGGGAGACGGCAATCGCTTGCGTATTATTTCTTTGCTGGCTCAACAAGATTTATGCGTTTGTGACTTGGCACAGCTTTTATCAATGAGCGATTCGGCTGTTTCCCATCAAATGCGCACCTTGCGTTCTCTTAGATTAGTTGCCTACAGCAAGCGTGGCAGAAAGGTCTACTATCGTTTGCTCGATCATCACGTATTAGAACTGTATCGCTCGGTAGCCGAGCATCTAGCTGAATTGGACGTACTAAATTGAGTTTAAGCATGTCTCGTAGACTAGTTTTAATGGACTGTGATGGCGCGATCGACGATTTCCTCTCGTTGATGCTGCTGCTAACCATGAAAGAAGTAGAAACCATCGGCGTGGTGGTAACACCAGCAGACTGCTATATCGAGGCAGGAAGCAGCGTCAGC
>JBCBWB010000261.1:0-4773 GCA_039817275.1 Cyanobacteria bacterium J06648_1
TGACGCGATCAGGTTCGGCTGTGGCAAAGGTAGGTAAGAGTTCAATCTTGTCGGGATCTGCCGTTTCAGGAGCAATTTGGCGCAAGGCTTGGGGGGTAAATGCCAGGACGATAAATCTGATGTTAGATTGCCAGGCACAATAATGTTCTGCTTGAGCAGGCATAATTGCCACAGAACCAAAGTTCTGCTCTTCTTGACGGTATATTCCAGCCAGCTTTCGTTCGCATTGATTAGGAACTAGCGTCACCGAAATAACATGATCTGCACCTATATAAGTTGGTGTTTCGTAGTTACCCATTTGATAATAGTCAAACTTAAAATCTTGCCAACCCAAATCCAAGCTAGAAATTAAAGGTTGTTCTGAGAGCATCTGCTGGCGCGATCGCGAGTTGAAGTGACTTAAAACAGGCAGCTCTACAAATTTCATAATTTTTTTATATTTGGCTAATAGTTCAATGTTAGTTGTAAATTGTTAAGAATTACTAGACAATTTGTTAAATATATACATATTGCTTAATAAGACTTGATCTTGATCAAAAGCTGATAAATTTTTTTGCTTAAAGAATTGTCAGGAAATGCTTAGGGAAAAAAAGGCATTTCCTGAATTTGACTACTTCACTTCTCGTCGATACCTCAATGGTGTTGTTCCTACCATCTGCCGAAACTGCTTAGTAAAATAGCTTTGATTGCTAAAACCACAGAGTTGAGAAATTTGTGTAGCGGTGCAGCGATCTTGCTTGAGTAGCTTTTTGGCGCGATCAATGCGGTACTGGGTAAGGTATTGATGGGGAGTATAGCCCGTAGACTTTTTGAACTGGCGATCAAAGTAAAACTCACTTAAGCCAGAAGCTTCAGCGATGTCGGCTAACTTGAGCTTGCGGGGATAATTTTGTCTAATAAAGGCGATCGCCTGGTCTAATTTTGTTTTCGACAGCCCCGATTCTGGTTTTGCGGCGATCGACTGATGAACCCCATACTTGCCAATCAGATGGATTCCTAACGAATTTAAAATCGAATCATAATAAATTCTGCCCGACTCATAGTTATTGGCTACCTCATTGCGGAGAGTCAAGACTAAATGGAACAGCAACTTGTCTTGCTTGGCACGCTGGAGAGTTAATTCCAAAGAATCGGTCATAAAGGTATTCGCCGCGATCGATTTTAGCCAGCTATCATCCAGCTTGATCACGATCGATTCAGCCACATCTTGCCAACGAGCTTGAAAAGACGAACCATGGGGAGTTAGGCACATATCTTCTGGGTTGAGGCGATCGCTTTGCCAATCGCTGTCGCTACAGTGTTCTAGTTCGATCGCATGAGAAAGATGAACGCTGAGAATGTGTCCCATGGCGGTAACTTCTGGCTGTTCAAAAGCAGGGAATAAGTGCTGTTCTAATAATAGCGATCGAACTGTTGTCACTAGCATTAGATAGCAAGATGGTGGAATTAGGGCAAATAGCCCGCGCTTGACGATTTGGTTCAAGTACCGATATTTGATTCGCCATTAGTTGCTTTGTCTTAAATTTTGATTTATTAAATATGGGTTTAATTTAAGACAATATCTTGCGGTTCTAATATTCGCTTCTTGCCTTCTTTGTTCGATTACTGTTTAAAAATTCAATAAAACCAGATAAAAAGGTGCCGTGAATCCAATGGACATAAGCCTCAAGCAAGATTTCGCTGTATGAGCAAAAAAGGTGCAAACCTTGCTACTGCCCGTGATAGAAACTTATCAACTGTTGCTGATTGAGATTTGTCGAGCATTACGACAGTAAATCTATAGCTGTAGTCAGTTTTGACAGATATTACTGCTAGAAAAAAGAATAGCAGGGGAGTATTAAACGCTACCAAAAGTTGCTCAATATTCTCACAAAAAGCTTAATTAAAGATTCAATTCTGAGGAATATAAACTGCTGTCACAAACAAGAAAGACGCAAGAACCGATCAGGCACAGCAATTATCAAAAAGAACTATTACTGTGGGTCAAATAATATAATCGTGAACTTTAGTATTCAAATCAAATGTACAAAACCAAAGTATTCGACTATTTAGAATTGCTTTCTTCCGAAGATTTTGGTGTGTGCGAACCGAGGGAGATCATTAATTTGCCTGATTTTACTATTGTGGCGGATAATGTTTTTAACGAACCTGATCATTCTCTCACTTTTTTAGTTCGTAAAATTTATGCTAAAAGCAGCATCTTACAAGACCGTGGAGTCTGCTTATTCGATTATTAAAAAACTCCTACTACTGGCGTTTGGAATAATAATACCTTGATTCTTTATCAAGAAAATGATGTTGAATACCTACGAATTATTTATTTCACAGAATATCTTAAAAAATCAAAACTTTATCATCAGGTTGTAGAAACTTCTCTTGATGGCAATATGTGGGAAAGACGCGCTCAAGGAAAGTATGGCTGGGTTTGAAATTAACTTCAAAGCAGGTTAATTATTTATTGTTGATCGTCCAACGCAAAAAGCTTAGGCAAAATTTTCTCGCTTAAATACAGGGCAGGATCTACTCTAAGACTACCTCTCTACAAATCTTTGAGTAGACTGTATTTGACATACTCCCCTGCCTAAAGGCGAGGGGATTCTGGGATCAAACAAGAATTGGAAGTTGAACTTCACTTACATTCTCTAACCCAAGAGTTGATGCCCCAACTCTTAACAAATTAACCGCAGCATTCCAATCACGTCGAATGCCTTTAGTGCCACAGCCCTTGCAATCCCAATCTCTATCTTTTAGACTTAGCTCTTTGTTGACATGCCCACAGTGCGAACACGTTTTAGAGCTTGGATAGAAGCGATCAACAAAGTGAATCACTTTGCCTTTATTCGTCGCCACAGTTTGGAGTATTTCTAAAAAGCTAGCAAAGCGCAGCGCATTCGCGCAGATCGTCGTCTTCGACGACTGGCGGGCGTTAGCCCGCGCATCACTAACCTTTCGACCCCATAAACGTTTCATGCCATCAAGGTTCAAGTCTTCAAAAATCAGCACATCATATTCATCTGTTAACTTATGCGCCAATTTCCAAAACCAATCTTTCTTCTTGTTGGATACATCCTCGTAGACTCGATTGAGATGTATGAGAGCTTTGTACCAATTATTCGAGCCTTTCTTTTTGCTGGACAAGCTGCGACTAGCTGCCTTCAATCTACTTCTAGACTGATTGAAAAACAAAGGAGATTCGATAGATGTATTGTCACTACTCGCTAAAAATGTCTTTAATCCGAAGTCCCACCCTGCAATGCAGAGCCGAAGGCTCAGATCGTCGTCTGGCGACGACTGGCAATGCTTTGCATTGCGCCCCGTCACTGGTGCGATTGATTCATCAACATGCTCAGTCACAACTAAGATGAATAGTTCACCTAAGTTGTTACGTTTAACAGTCAGTGTTTTGACCTTCCCGAATATCTCTCTGCTTTTTGAAAACTTATAAACTTTATTGCCAATGCGTATTTTATTGCCAGACAAAAATTTATACCCAGCTTGTTTGAGAGTAAAACTCTTGTACTTTTTAGTCTTCTTGAAACTAGGTGGTCTAGTACCTCTCTTAAATTGCTTAAAGAAAAGCTTATAAGCTTTGTCTATGCGCTTGCAGATATCCTGTACAGCCTGAGAGCCTACTTGTTGCCAGTATTCAATTCGTTTACGCAGCTTGGCAATATGCTTCATCAACTTATAAACATTTAAGTGCTTACCAAACATTCTGTAGTATCTTTTATGCACAGCAATGCAATGATTATAAATATTCCCACTAGCTGTTATCTGCCAATGGATAAACTTATTTCGCTTGGTTTTGTACAACTTAAATTTATAAGTTTTCATAAGTTAATTTTAACATGGGCGTAGCATATAAAGCTGCCCTAAAAGGGCAGGGCTTTAGACCCATTATTTCGGTAAAATTTTGCGATCAGACATATTCTGAGCTTGTAATTGATATTTATTTTGGGCAAGAGAGCGATCGCTAATTTTCACACTGCCCATCATTTAAACAACCCTTAGCTGCTGATTAGATAGCCCAAAACTTGTTCGCATTTTTCGCCGTCTCCCTCAAACTGGCAATAAGCAGGAACAAATCTGTAAAAACAAGAATCAAATATTTTTTAATGGGCGATTAACTGGCGATCAGCAATCAAAATCGATTCAAGATCATAATGTATGGATTCTCTAACCAAAGATTTTTCGTGCTTTAGTGATTGCCAGAGACTCTCATCTGTAATTTTGATATGAGCTAGCTGAATCTAGGCAAGAATCGCATAAACTAGCAAGAATGATATATAAGTAAAAAGCGGTTTCTCCTTAGAATCAACCAACGATACATCTATTCATAAGCTCCTGAGAATCGAACGTTTCATGCACTTACAGAACAAAGTCGCTTTAGTTACTGGCATCAACAACGATGTAGGACGAATAACAGCGATCGCCATGGCACAGGCGGGAGCCAAAGTTGCGATCGCCGATGAAGACGAGGTTAGAGGCGAAGCTATAGTCGAATTAATTTGTCAGTCTGGGGGCGAAGCCTTTTTTCATGGAACAGACATTACTATGGAAAGGGACGTTATTGAGCTGATCGAAGCAGTAGTCTGCCGCTACGATAGCTTAGATATTGCTTTCAATAACGCTAGTTTTGAAGCAGATTATTTGCCGATCGCTCAACAGTCGGAAGATTTTGTTGCAAGATTAATTGACTTTATCATTAATAGTTGCTTGGGTCGTCTGAGCTGAATTACCTGTATTAAACAGAGTGATTTTATTGTGATATTA
>JBCBWB010000262.1:0-4772 GCA_039817275.1 Cyanobacteria bacterium J06648_1
CTCGAAGAAGCAGAATCTTTGCTCGGATCAGCCACAGAGATTGGGATTGAGGTGATTTTATTAGTTGCTCCTACTAGTTCGGCAGAAAGAATAGCGGCGATCGCCAGTAAATCACAAGGCTTTATTTATCTCGTTTCCGTCACGGGGGTGACAGGGGTACGATCGCAAACCGCAGAAGGCGTAAAGGATTTATTAGAAACTCTACATCAAGCGACGGATAAGCCCATTGGGGTCGGCTTTGGTATTGCCGATCCTCAACAGGCAAAACAGATCAAGGACTGGGGTGCCGATGCGGTCATTGTCGGCAGTGCGATCGTCAAGCGTTTGGCTGAAGGTAATCCTGAATCTGGACTAAAGGCGATCGCCGATTTTTGCCACGATCTCAAACAGGCAATCTCTTCCTAGCTCCACCCCTCCTCCTGGCTTTCACTAGCTAGATCAGATGTACGGCTAGATTATTCACAAGATATACTGCTTCTAGTTTTTTCAAGGTAACGATATTCTTGGCGGAATTGGATGGGAAACATCTAGAGTCAGATGCTTATCCTCTCTTCTTTAAAGCTAATCATTCAGCCTATGGACATTTTTGTTTCTGGTCGTCTCTGTCTGCTCGGAGAACATAGCGATTGGGCAGGAGAATATCGTCAAGTTAATCCACAGCTCAAGCCAGGATGTGCGATCGTCGTTGGCACCAACCAGGGAGTTTATGCCCGTGTGGAGCGCCATTCGCGATTGGTTTTCCAGACGTTACACTCGGCTCAAAGACTAGAGCTGGCAATGGACGAGGAACTTTTGTTGGGAATGGCTCAAACCAATAATTTCTACAGTTATGTGGCGGGTGTCGCTTATCAAGCTTTAATCCGTTACCAGGTTGGCGGCTTGACAATTGACAACTACAGGATGGATTTACCTCTGCAAAAGGGTCTGTCTTCTAGCGCTGCCATCTGTGTTTTGGTTGCCAGGGCGTTTAATCGGCTTTATCAGCTGGGGTTGAATACGGCCGCCGAAATGGAGTTAGCCTATTGGGGAGAAAGAACAACTCCTAGTCAGTGTGGCAGACTCGATCAAGCCTGTGCCTACGGTAAAAGACCGATTCTGATGACTTTTGATGGCGATCGCTGGGCAACCCAAGCTCTCTCCGTCGGACAAGATTTACATTTGATTATTGTCGATCTGGCAGGAGCCAAAAATACCCAGGTTATTCTTACTCAGCTACACAGGTGCTATCCCCAAGCTTTGGATCATACTGCCCGACAGGTACAGCAATACTTGGGAGAGATCAACCAAGAACTCGTTAATCGGGCTGTTGCCGCTATCGAACAAGGAAACACTGCCGAAATTGGCGCTGTCATGACCCTAGCCCAAGCAGAATTTGATCGCTATATTGCTCCTGCCTGCCGCGAACAGCTAGATGCACCCCTACTCCATCAGCTACTCAATTATGCACCACTCCAGCCCTATATCTGTGGCGGCAAAGGAGTTGGCTCCCAGGGAGACGGTACAGCCCAGTTGATCGCCTTTGATCAAAAGAGTCAAGCTCAGGCGATCGCCTTGATCGAGCAAAATTTTCCGCAAATGCAATGTTATCAGCTCAACATTCCGCAGCAGGTATGCTTCTAAAATATCTCTAGGAAATATTTCTCAGATTGACGACTCAGAAATATTTAATTATCCCCGAATATGATTGCCTTCAAGATCCTACCAAAACAATTTACCAAACTAGAAGTTGAGCATGAATTTTTTACTCTATTTTGCGATCGCCGCTACCGCCAACGAGCAGTCACATGGTAATCCGATGGAGGGGTTCAATCACTTTGCTGAAGAACTATTGCTAGAAACGGCGGTTCTCTTCAAAATAGTAATCGAAGGTGTCGCTCTCTTAATTTTAGCTCTGGCTATAATTAAAGCTATCAAAGAGCTAATTTTTCGCAATCGGCGAATGGATCGAGAAGAAAAACTGAGTCAAGTTCGACTCGACCTAGGAGTAGCGTTGGGTTTGTCTCTCGAATTTCTGCTCGCAGCAGATATCGCCGCAACGGCAGTATCTCCCAGTTGGGATGCAGTGGGCAAATTAGCCGCTATTTCTGCTATTAGAACCTTTCTCAACTACTTCCTGGAACGAGAAGTTAAAGCCTTGGAGGAAGAAAAACGTAATAAGCGGCTGGAAAAACAGAGAGCAGGAATTTAAGCCAATTACTTGAACCAATCGCTTGAACCAATTACTTTGGTGGTTTAAAGCAAAAAGACGTTCTAGTCTTAGAACGCCTCAGCAAAACTTTAACTTTCTAGTAAAGCTCTTCTTCTTGGTGAGTGGTGATTGTGCAGTCGGAGCTAGGATAAGCAACGCAAGTAAGGACGTATCCAGCTTCGATTTGATCGTCATCAAGAAAAGACTGATCGGACTGGTCTACAGTACCAGTCTCAATTTTGCCTGCACAGGTAGAACAAGCACCAGCACGACAGGAGTAGGGTAGATCTAAACCTTGCTCTTCAGCAACGTCTAGGATGTACTCATCATCAGGTACTTCAATGGTTTGTTCGCCGTCGGGCATTTTCAACGTAACGTTAAAAGTAGGCATTTGAGTTTTCCTCTTGTTATATAAGTGAAATAGTAATTACTGCTTAAAAGAAAGATTTATCTGCTCTTTTGAACTGAGCTAGTTTTCTTTGTCGTTCAGCATCATTTTTGATACTAAGGGAAAAATACTGATTATTGATCGGGCATTAGCAATGAGATTTGTAATCTATCTTAAAATAAGTTTTACTTATGTATAGCCAAGAGACAATCTACCACATGCATAAAATACTTTTATTGCCCACAACGACCAAATGATAGGATAATTTAAACTATAAAACCAGAGACAAAAGGGGGAATTACTCCTCAAAAATAACTATTAATTATAGTTATACCTATGATTGATGATTTGTTCTTACAAATAAGGTCTTAAACTTTGGCGATCGCAATAGACAATTCAGTTATTCCTCTTCAGGTTGGCATCGTTGGTACAGGATATGCGGCGAGAAAAAGAGCAGAGGCGATTAAACTAGACCAGCGTGTCCAATTATTAGTCGCTACAGGCAATAACCTCCAGCATACTCAAGATTATTGCCAAAAATATGGTGCGGCAGCAGTTGATACTTGGGATCAGCTAGTACATTTACCCCAACTCGATCTGGTCTTTATTTGTACGACGAATCAAAACTGTGGGGAAATTGCCAAGGCGGCTATCTTGGCGGGAAAGCATGTCGTCGTGGAATATCCTTTGTCCTTAGATGCGGCAACGGCGGCTGAAGCGATCGCCTTAGCTCAAGCCAAAGAAAAGTTGCTTCACGTCGAACACATCGAGATCATCGGCGGCTTACACCAGGCAGTTAAGCAATCTTTAGCGCAAATCGGTACAGTTTTTTATGCTAGCTATCGGACTATTGCCCCCCAGCATCCCGCAGTTACTAGCTGGAAATTTCATCACGCTAAGTTTGGTTTTCCTCTTAGCGCCGCTCTTTCTCGGGTTCATCGTCTGACAGACTTGTTTGGTAAGGTAGACAGTCTTTCCTGTCGCGATCGCTATTGGAATGCAGTCGATCCTGATTATTTCACCGCCTGTTTTTGTCGGGCGCAACTAAACTTTGGCAACGGTATCACCGCCGATATTACCTACGGCAAAGGAGATGTCTTTTGGCAGAGCGATCGCACCCTAGAAATTTGTGGCACCGAGGGCAAGATTATCTTTGAGGGACAGAAAGGAACTCTGATTCAGGGAAACGAAAAGTCAGAAATTGCGGTTACTCCTCGTCGCGGTCTGTTTGCTCAAGATACCACCATGGTCTTAGATTACTTGTGCGATCGCACCCCCCTTTATATTCAACCCCAGGCTAGTCTCTATGCTCTCCAGGTGGCTAATGCGGCACAAGAAGCGGCGGCAACGGGCAAGGTTGTTTATCTGGATGAGAAATAAAGGGCTTCGCCCTAGCCATAAGCCATAAGCCATAAGCCATAAGCCATAAGCTTTTTTGATAAAACATACAGGTGAATTAAGCGGATCTTCTCTAACCTGAACTGGAGTCCATTTTTAGCCGATGTAATCCATCAAAACAAAGCAGCCAAAAAACTACTGCCAGCCAGTGAATTGCTACAGGTAGCCACAGTGAACCAGTTTGCTGATAGGCGATCGCACAGGTAAGACCCAGAATACCCGCTAGGCTGAGAAAAATAGGATCAAAAAAAGTTTCTTTACCTTGAGGAAAAAAAGTCAAGGCGTTAAGAGGATGATAGATCACAAACAATAAGAGACTAAATCCTGACCATAGTAAGTAAGATCTCGACAGATCCTCCGTTGCAGGATAAGGTACGGGCAAAACGCGAAAACAAAGCTCTTCAATAATTGCGGGGGCAAAGAAAGATGTCGTTACAACCCTGAAAATTACTCTTCCTGACGCGATCGGATTCCAGCGCAAAAAGCCCGTCGTTAGACCCAAAAGCAAGGTCAAAAAAATATAAATCAACCCCATCAAGAGCATATTTCTATGGTCAAGATCGGGCATGGTCGCGATCGCCCTACCGAGACGCTGTCCTAGTATTAAGAAAATTGAATTCATACGCAATCAATCGCCCCAACATCACTCTAAACCACTCTTAATTAGTTAGTGTAATATTAAGTATATTTTCTTATGTTGACTTTTTTGTCAACCAAAGAGAAAATGAGCATAAACACACTTAAAACCTGTAGTCTTGTATAAATCAAACTAGCCCTAATCCCAAGCATTAATTTAGC
>JBCBWB010000263.1:0-4739 GCA_039817275.1 Cyanobacteria bacterium J06648_1
GTTAAAGTATGCTTATGTCTACCCTCTGGAGTGCTGCCTGGTAAATCTCGACCATAGGCATCGATATTTTGTCCTAACAGGGTAATTTCTTGATATCCCTGTTCTCCTAACTCCACCATTTCGGCTCTGATCGCTGCGGGGGTGCGAGACTGTTCTACACCGCGGACATTGGGTACAACGCAATAGCTACAGCGTTCGTTGCAGCCGTAGATGATATTGACCCAGGCAGTAATATTACTATCGCGACGAGGTTTAGTAATATCTTCCAAAATATGAATCGGATCGGTGGCAACTACCTGATTACCGTCAAAAACTTGCTGTAGCAAATCTTCTAAGCGGTTAGCGTGCTGAGGTCCCATGACCAGATCTAATTCAGGTACGCGACGCAATAGCTGTTCGCCTTCCTGCTGTGCTACACATCCTGCTACCACCAAGGTTAGTTCTGGCTGTAGATGTTTACGCTTTGCCTGTCTACCAAGGTAAGAATAAACCTTCTGTTCGGCATTATCACGAATCGTGCAGGTATTATATAGGACGAGATCGGCTAGGTTAGGATCGTCGGCAGCTTCAAAACCCATATGCTCTAATACGCCAGCCATACGTTCAGAATCAGCCTTATTCATTTGGCAACCGAAGGTAACAATATTATATTTTTTGCTGGCGTTATTCATCATCAAATTAACAGTAGCGAGAAAATTAAATAGAACTATATCTATAAGTTTAAAACGTTCCTCCCCAAACCATGATTTAGTTTGATTACAGAGAATAATCATGCGCTCATGAGCGAGAAACCAAAGGTAAATCTAAAAGATAGCAAATCGGAAATTAAATTTCTGCATCCTGTTAAATTTGGCTCTAAAAGGAGTAAAGTTTAGCTAATAATAAAAACTTTTTTAAATTGAGTACTACAGAAACGTGGAACGAATCAATATCAGTGCAAATTCTCCTTGGGAAGATGTAGTAGGTTATTCCAGAGCAGTCAAAATTGATAACCATGTTCATGTTTCCGGCACTACCGCCACTAACGAACGAGGAAAAATCGTCGGTTTGGGGGATCCCTATACCCAAACCAAACAAATTATTAAAAATATTGAGGTGGCGTTAAATCAGGCAGGAGCCAGTCTAGAAGATGTTGTGCGTACTAGAATCTACGTCACCAATATTGATCGGTGGCGAACAATTGGCAAAGCTCACCATGAGTTCTTTGCCGATATACGACCTGCCACTAGTATGGTCGAAGTCCGTCGGCTAATTGCTCCAGAAATTTTGGTAGAAATGGAAGCTGATGCCGTAATTAGTCATTAGTCATTAGTCATTAGTCATTAGTCATTAGTCATTAGTCATTAGTACTTTCTAGCATGGCTCAAGTTCGTCTCCAGAGAATTACCCGACAGTTTAATAACGTTACCGCCATTAAGGATATTACCTTTGAGGTTCCCGATCGCGCTTTTTGGGTTTTGGTTGGACCTTCAGGCTGCGGTAAATCGACGGTTTTGCGTACTATAGCGGGGTTAGAATCGATTACTAGTGGCGAGCTTTATATTGGCGATCGCTTGGTTAACGATCTTCCCGCTCGACAGCGAGATGTGGCGATGGTGTTCCAAAACTACGCTCTCTATCCCCACATGAGCGTTGGCGATAATTTGGCTTTTGGTTTGAAAATGCGTGGCTGTCCGACTTCAGAAATTAGTCGAAAAGTACAAAAAGTTGCCCAGTCCCTAGATATAGAACATTTGCTTCGGCGCAAACCCAAGCAGCTTTCGGGAGGACAGCAGCAGCGAGTTGCTTTAGGGCGAGCGATCGCTCGTCAACCCCAGGTATTTTTACTGGATGAACCCCTCTCTAACTTAGATGCTCAGTTAAGAGACGGTACGCGAGCGGAATTAAAACGACTCCATCAACAGTTTGGCATCACGACCATTTACGTTACTCATGATCGAGTAGAGGCAATGACCCTAGCAGATCGGATCGTTGTCTTAGCTGAGGGCAAAATACAGCAAATTGGTAGTCCCCAAGAGATTTATAGTTCTCCCCGCAACAGTATGGTAGCCAGGTTTTTGGGGAATCCGCCCATGAATGTTTTTCCCGCGATTTATCAAGATAATACGGCGATCGTCTTTAATAATCAGCGGCTCAGCTTGAGTCCCTGGCAGCAGCAAGAGCTGAGTTCGGGGCAAAAGTTTGATCTGGGAATCCGCCCCGAATACATCAAAATTTACCCTAGTTCAGCCCAACAAGGGGCAGACAGTCTGATTTTAGAAGTAGAGTTAGTTGAACCCCTTGGTCGAGAGACTTTGATTAAAGCAACTGCTCCAGGATCGAGTATTGAGCTAAATCTCTTAGCCGATGCTCAAGCACAAGTTCGGCGTGGCGATCGCTTAACAGTAAAGTTTGATTTGTCAGAGCTATTTTTCTTTGATCAAAATACGGGACAGCGAATAAATTATTAACTCCCTAACCCAGATAGAAGCCACTCCAAATCCGCAGCTGCGTCGAGGAACGTTTTCCTCTAGACTTTAATCATTTAGAGTAACAGTTTATGTCTGTCAGCAAGTCAACAAATCTAGCCTTTTCTTCTGCTCTAGAACAAGCCCAGCTCATTAAAGAACGCCAGGTAACGCCGCTAGAGTTGACCGAAATGTATTTAGAGCGCATTGCTAAGTATGATGCTCAGCTAAACAGCTTCAACTACGTAGCGACAGAGAGCGCGATCGTCGATGCTAAACAAAAAACTCAAGAATTAGCACAGACTCTAGAACCTCAACAACTGCCGCCTTTTTTTGGTGTGCCGATTGCCATCAAAGATCTTAAATCCGTTGCAGGTATTCCCCTCAACTATGGTGTCCCCGCTCTCAAAGGACAGGTTGCCAAATTTGACGAAGAGATAGTCAGTAAAATTAAACAGGCAGGATTTATTATTCTGGGCAAAACTGCCACATCCCAGTTGGGTTCTTTTCCCTACACCGAACCTGAAGGTTTCCCCCCTACTCGTAACCCTTGGAATTTGGACTATACTCCTGGCGGCTCTAGTGGTGGCTCGGCGGCGGCGGTGGCGGCTGGCTTTTGTGCGATCGCTCTGGGGGGTGATGCGGGAGGCTCTATTCGCGGTCCTGCTGCCTGCTGTGGCTTGGTCGGAATCAAACCCAGTCGTGGGAGAATTTCTTTTGCGCCTGTCGGCGATCGCCTAAGTGGTTTGGGTACTCACGGAATTTTGACCCGCACCGTAGCTGATGCGGCAGCATTTTTAGACCTCGCCAGCGGCTATACGGTTGGCGACCCCTACTGGTTAGAAAAACCCGAAGTTGATTTTCTCAGCAGCATGCAAGCTACTGTACCCAGCTTAAAAATTGGCTATTTGACTTCTATCTTGCCAGTGGGCGAACCTTCGGTAGAATGCCAGCAGACTGTAGCAAAAGTCGTGCAGCAGCTTGAATCTATGGGTCATACAGCTATACCCCAGGCGATCGATCTATCTCCTCTAATCGAACCATTTAAGACTGTTTGGTCGAGTGCAGTTGGTGCCTCTGGAGTTCCCCCAGAAGCCCTCAGCTCAATGAATCAATGGGTATTGTCCCAGGCAGGTACAGCAGGAGAATATCTTCAGGCAGTAACTCAAATGCAGATCTTTGCCCGTCAGTTAATGAGCTTACTGACGCAATTTGATGCGCTAGTTGCGCCAACCTATATGCATTCCGCAATCAGGATCGGTGAGTGGCAAGAGCTGAGTCCTGAAAAAACCTTAGAAGCAATTATCAACTGGATACTTCCCTGTCCTCCCTTCAACGTTACGGGACAGCCTGTAATCAATATTCCTAGCGGCTGCGATCGCCACGGTGTTCCTTTGGGAGTGCAGCTAGTAGGTAGACCAAATGCAGAGGCAACAATTATTGCTCTGGCGGCTCAATTAGAACAGGCTGAACCCTGGAGTCAGTTAAAACCCGAGCGCTTTTAACCTGTATTTTTACATTTAGTTGCGCGCCAAGCCGCAAAGACGCAAAGAAGCAAAATCTGATTCCGCGCCAGGTTGTGAAGATTTTGGGTTGGAACTTCTGCTTAAAAATAGATGATGTTTCTAAAACCCGATCGCTCTTGCTAAAATTATCTCATCCTTGGCAGGGAGCTATAGGGTCGATCTCAACAGAAAAGTCCTATAGCTTTTATCTCACCTGTAGATTTCTAGTTCAATTAGAAATATTCTTTATTACTTAAGCTCGACTCGGTGAATCGTGCCATCAACGCTAACACGATCGCCCGTCACTAGTTTACGCCCCCTTCTTGTTTCCGATTCACCGTTGACCATAACTAATCCCTGTTTGATGATAATTTTGGCTTCTCCTCCAGTCTGGGCAATTCCCTGCCATTTAAGAAACTGATCGAGCTTAATGTAGGCTTGTACGGTCGAATCATTCATAGTTTGAGGCGATAAAAATACTGATAAATTTCGGTGAATCCTAGTTTATTGTAGAGGTTTATCCCTGGCTGGTTGGCGGTTTCTACCTGTAGGTAAACTTGTGTTGCGCCATTGGCTTGCCCCCAATCGGTCATGGCAGCAATTAACTGACTGGCATAACCTTGGCGGCGCTGTTGCTTGGCAGTCACAAATAAGAAGATTCCTAAATAATTATTTTCCAAAACTCCCAGTCCGCAACTACAAAAGCGGTGTCGATTTTTGAGATAGCCATAGCAGGTGGTATTAGGAATGATTGACAACATTGTTGAGAGAGTTTGCCAGTGCTGAA
>JBCBWB010000264.1:0-4738 GCA_039817275.1 Cyanobacteria bacterium J06648_1
GTACATATTTGCCAAAACCTAGAGGAACTAATACAGATGATTGGATTTTCATGGACTGCCTATTTTCTTGATTTGATCTTGTCTTTTTGGTTGCTTTATTATTATTTTAGAACTTCTGCATTCTTTATGGAGTGGGATTATACGCATTATAAATGTTGATTTACTCCCTGTTAAAAATATTGTATTTTTGCTAGTTTAAAATCAACAATCTGCCAGCTACAGCTAATAACTAATAGCCGTCTGATTCAAGATCTAATACTTTTGTCAGATCCAAAAAAAAAGCATATTTATCGACAATAACAATCAAAGTAGCAACTGACGTGCTGAAATACACCAATTCAGCGTGACAAATTCAGTATGTGCTGTTCAACCCATAATGATTCATGAAAGAAATAGCCGTAGCCAAAGTGGGAGATCTGCAAAATGGGCAAATGCAGCAGATTGAAATTGATGATTCTCAAATATTGCTCTCCAAAATAAACGATAAGTATTACGCCACTAGCGCCTTGTGTACTCATAATGGTGCGCCGCTAGCCAAAGGAGTGTTGTGTGGTGAAAGAATAGTTTGCCCTTGGCACAATGCCTGTTTCAATGCGATCGCAGGACAGCAGCTAGAACCACCTGGATTAGACTCTCTGGCTCACTTTGCCACCAGGGTTGAAGGAGAGAAAATACTAGTCAAACTGCCAGATCAGATTCCCCAACAGCGAACCTTGACTATGGCACAGAGTTCGCCCGAAGCTGATCGTCGAACTTTTGTTATTTTGGGTGCGGGTGCAGCGGGGACAGCAGCAGTAGAGATGCTCAGACAAGAAGGATTTATGGGTAGGATTATCCTGATCAGTAGCGAGGATAAATTACCCTATGATCGAACTAATCTGAGTAAAAACTATCTTCAAGGTCAAGGAGAAGCCGCAGATTTGTCTCTGCGAAGTTGTGAATTTTACAGTAGCCACGATATCGAGCTGCGATTTGGTCAAAGGGTGACAAAAGTTGATGCTTTAGCGAAGAAAATTATCTTTGCCGACAGCACCGAGCTAGAATTCGACTCACTACTCTTGGCAACAGGCGGTTCGGCACGCAAATTGAATGTTCCTGGTGCGGAATTAGGCAACATCTTTACCATTCGTCAGCCGCAAGATGTTGATTCCCTGTTAAGCACAATCAAAGAGGCAAAAAAAGCCGTGGTAATTGGCTCTAGCTTTATTGGCATGGAGGCAGCGGCTAGCCTCACACAGCAGGGACTAGAGGTAATAGTAGTTTCTTCTAGTAGAGTTCCTTTCCAAAAGATTTTGGGCGAACAACTAGGCAAAATGTTCCAAAAAGTTCATGAATCACAGGGGGTAAAGTTTCAGTTTGCAGCCAAAGCGACTGAGTTTATGGGAAACAAACGAGTTGAGCAGGTTGTTTTGGATAATGGCGAGAAAATAGATAGTGATTTAGTGATTTTGGGTATTGGGGTTGAATTAAACACCAGCTATTTATCAGGTATCAAGCTCAACTCAAAAGACCAAAGTATTCCTGTCAATAGCTATCTCCAGACCGAGATTAGTGATATTTATGCAGCGGGCGATATTGCTCAATTTCCCTACGCACCGATGAATGAATCCACGCGGATCGAACATTGGCGTTTGGCAGCACAGCACGGACGAATTGCCGCAATTAACATGCTAAAAACCAAACAGAATCCAGTCGATTACCTAGTGCCATTTTTTTGGTCGGGTCAATACGATCTAAAACTACGCTATGTAGGACATGCCGAAAAATGGGATGATATTAAACTAGACGGGGATTTAGAGTCACCTGAGTTTTTGGCTTACTATCTCAGAGGCGATCGCATTATGGCGGTTGCCGGGATAAATCGCGATCGCGATCTTGCTGCTATTTCTGAACTGATGCGGTTGCAGCAAATGCCAGAGGCAGCAGCAGTTGATAATGCCAAAGTTAATTGGCTCGATCTGGTCAAATCAGTACAGTCTGAATAATCTATGGTGACAAAGCGCGAAGCAATGCCGACTCAGGCAGATAAATATTTCGCGATCAGTAATCAGTAATCAGTAATCAGTAATCAGTAATTTAGCAACCTAAGGAATGAATCACTACGACGTAATAATTATCGGTGCAGGTGCAGGAGGCGGAACTGTTGCTCACTCCCTTGCCCCAACAGGTAAACGTATTTTGATTATCGAACGTGGAGGATATTTACCCAAAGAAGACGATAACTGGAATCCCGACGCAATTTTCCAAGGCAAAAAATATCAGGTAACGGAAAAGTGGCTCGACCACGAGAACAATAGCTTTGTACCCCAGGCTTACTATAACGTCGGGGGCAACACCAAGGTTTATGGCGCAGCTTTACAAAGAATGCGTGCCGAAGATTTTGGCGAATTAGAGCATGAAGCAGGAGTGTCTCCAGCCTGGGAATTAACCTATCAGGATCTCGAACCTTACTATACCCGTGCCGAAAGTCTCTTTAAAATACACGGTAACAAGGGCGAAGATATTACCGAACCGCCGATGTCGGCAGAATATCCTTTCCCTGCCCTACCCCACGAACCACGGATGCAGGAAGTGGCAGACGAGCTAGGTAAACTTGGTTTGCACCCCCATCACCTAACCTTGGCAATTGATCGCAATATCGCCGATCCCGATAATAGTCCCTGTATTCGCTGCGGTACTTGTGATCCCTATCCCTGTAAAATTGATGCCAAGCTAGATGCCCAAATTGCCTGTGTCGATCCCGCCACAGCATACGATAATGTCGAGATCAGAATAAATACTCTTGTCACTGAATTGATTACTAGCGATGATGGTCAGAAAGTAATCGCCGTCGAAGTAGAGACAAACGGTCAGCCAGAAACATATACGGCAGATACCTTTGTGGTTTCCTGTGGCTCAATTAATTCCGCTGCGTTACTCCTAAAATCAAAGAATGAACATCATCCCCATGGTTTAGGAAACTCCTCTGGCATGTTGGGACGCAATCTGATGTTGCATAACCATTCTTCCATAGTGGCGATCGCCGAAAAACCCAATCCCGTAAAATTCCAGAAAACCCTGGGTTTTAATGACTTCTATTTTGGTAGTCCCGACCATGACTATCCCCTAGGGCAGATTCAAATGACAGGTAAGTCTAAATGGAATCGTCTGGCTTTGTTTTCTCCCGATAATGTACCTCAGAAGACTTTAGAGTACATGGCAGATCATGCGGTAGATTGGTGGTTAACTAGTGAAGATTTAACCAATCCTGAGAACCGTGTGTCTATTACAAGCGACGGGGAAATCAAAGTAGATTTTGTGCGCAATAATCTTAAGGCGCATGAAGATTTTGTCGATATGTGGCAAAGCTATCTGCGTAAAGTTGGCTTCTTCCTTTTTATGGTAACCACTGTACCTCTCTCGGCTGTTTGGCATCAGGTTGGCACCTGTAAATTTGGCTCAGATCCGCAAACATCCGTGTTGGATCTCAACTGTTGTACCCACGATATCGCTAATTTGTATGTGGTGGATGGTAGCTTTTTTCCTTCCATGGGTGCGGTCAATCCGACCTTAACCATTGTCGCTAATGCTTTGCGAGTTGCCGATCTACTCAAAGATAGCCTGTTGAATCAGTAGCAGTTACTTTTAACCCAGCTTTGCAAATCAGGTTTATTGAAAAATAAGCTTTCCCCCTCGACCCGACAATAGTTAGCTAGAGCTATCTGCCAGTCGCTAGCGAAAAAGAATTATCATCAACAATAGTTGTTCAAATTTGGAGAAAAACAATGCCCAAAGCAATTTGGAACGGTCAAGTTGTCGCTCAAAGCGATCGCACTGAAGTAGTAGAAGGAAACCATTATTTTCCTGCCGATGCTATCAATCAGGAATTTTTCAAAGCAAGTTCAACTCATACTACCTGTCCCTGGAAAGGTCAGGCAAGCTACTATAGCCTGGTAGTAGATGGACAAGAAAATCCTGATGCTGCATGGTACTATCCCGAAACTAAAGAGAGAGCAAACAACATCAAGGGTTACGTCGCTTTTTGGAAAGGAGTCAAAGTAGAAGCCTAAGCGACTAAATACTAAATATTGTCTTGCTATACTATACGTGTAATGTATATCAGCTTGACAACACAAACTTTAGCAATCCATAGCATTCTTAAGGTGTAAGGATATTTGTCGATATAGTTGAATTTTGACAGATTTGACATTTGAAAATATTCGAGAAATAGTTTCAAATGTCAAATCTCAACAAGCCAATAAGTAAAACTATTGTACGGAGGGGTAACCTTTAGGGTACCGCTTCGCATATGGGGAAGTCGTAACGTCCCCATCAAGAAGTTTGGGGGAAAGTTCCCCCAATATGGATCTTGTTATTTGGAGATAACTTCTGTAGGGCAGAAAAGGACGCTAAGTCTTTTATTTAATTCACATTAGACGTATTATTATGCTGGCGTTGCTGATTTAACGTATGACGTATTTGCGTGGTTTATCTACGGAGGCGCAGCCGCGAATGCCCTCTAGCCCGCCAAGAGCGTGTCTGCCCTAAAGGACTCGCTTCGCATCGCGCATATGCGCTGCGGACTTTGAACAACATGTTTCTGCTTGTAGCCATTAGCTTTTTAAATACTCGTCATCAAGTCGGAATTTTGAAAATCATATCTTGATTCAGCAACGCCCGATAGTTATAGCATTACGTGATAAGGTTAGGACATTAGACAAATAAAGAAAACAAAGAAATAGTAGGCATTCAATGGCAT
>JBCBWB010000265.1:0-4719 GCA_039817275.1 Cyanobacteria bacterium J06648_1
AATCTTTTTAGGAGGGTTATAATATTCATTTATCAAAGGCAATTTTGACTCTTACCTGTAAATTGGTTAGTTTTGCAACCTTTTCGCTATCTTGAGGATCGAGACGCACTTTAACCTCTACTACACGAGCATCTTTATTGGCAGAAGGATCGGATTCTAAGATATCTTGTTTTTTAATTTGTAGCCCAACATGGTCTACTGTTCCCCGAAGCTTGCCTGTAAAGCCACCATGTTCGCTAATTACCTCGGCTTTATCGCCCACTTCAACCATGCCGACATCGGTTTCATAGACTTCGGCGATCGCGTACATCCGATCTGTTCTACCTAGTTCGACAATGCCCTGACTGGTATCAACCTGTTCACCTACTAGGGTATTGATTTTGAGAATTTGTCCGTCTATGGGCACGCGCACGTAATAATCTTCAAGTTCCGATTCAATTTGCTTTACCTGGGCGATCGCATAATCGAGTTCTGCTTGAGCTTCTGAGATATCGACAGGGCGTACTTCTCTTAGCTGGTTTAGTATCGAGCGTTCCTGTTCGATCTGCTTTTGCAGGGTGTCGATAGTATTGCTATGTCTTGCTTTTGCCTGATTCAGCCTGGCTTGCGCTCTTTGATATGCCTCTTGGCGATCGTCTCGTTGAGATTTACTTACTGCCCCTTCTTGGTAGAGAGATTGATAGCGATCGCGGTTATTTTTAGCATTGCTATATTCGGCGTAGGCATCGCTAATCGCTGCTTGTCTATCTAAGCTTTCATTCCTCAATTGAGCCTGAATACGGGCAATATTTGCTTTTTGTGCGGTAATCTCTGCTTCTTTGGCTTCACCTGCCATAACTTTCTCTAATTTTCTTTGAAAGACTACTACATTCAGCTTGGCTGAGATTAGTTCCACCTGTTTTTTATCCAATCCTTGTAAGGTGGCAATTAACTGATTCGCTTCAACGCGATCGCCTTCTTTGACATATAGTTCATTTACACGACTATCCTGAGCATTAGCTACCGAAAGTTTGATGACTTCCCCTGCTGGTTCTAATCTGCCTAACGCCGTCACTGCCGTAGGAATATACTTAGTAGTAGGTTTGGGTTCGGTAGTGGGCGTTTTAATTCGCGCAGCATACCAATAACTCATCCCCCCACCCAAAACAACAACCATTAAGCCAATCAACCACGGGTTAACTTTTCGCTTCTGTGGTTTATTTACAGAGGGCGGATCTTTTGATTTTTTATAGCGTAGAAGTTCCATGATTTAACCATTAGAAATATGTTGAAGTTAGATAGATTGTTTTACACTTGCCGAACAACTGCGATTGACTATCGGTTTACATTCATAATTTATTTTTAGAGAAAAAACTTGAGGAACTCGTGAAAGCTAATGTCATTGTTGATAGCTTCAGCCAATAGACATTTCAGTGAATAGCTTATCGCCACAGTAGATTCTTACGGTTTTAAGATCTGGGGTGGATAAAGGCATGGAAAAACTTACTTCGGTTGGCGTGACAACCTGAATAACTATTCCTTCGAGGGGAATAAAGGCAATTGAAATATTTCGTGCTAGAGAGCTAAAGCGATCGCCGTTTTCTAGCTTCCATTTAACTGTATAGTTAGGTGTAGGTAAATCTACTTCTCCTGATATATTTAAACGCGGTTCGTTTACAGAACCTTCATCAATCCAAGCTTGCCAGTTACGACTCGATAAAGCTGGACAAGAAACGTTGTTTGCTGGCTGTGCAATTTTGTCTAGCGTACTCTGTGTTTCAGTAATACTATCTGTAGCATTACAGCCAGTCGTGGTGAAAACCAATGCTATTAAAATGAACACTGTACAAGCAAGAGTATAAAATTGTCTTTTGATTGACATTCTCATCGAAAATTAAACTAATAACAATCTGTAAAACTGCTGAATTCTGCGGAATTAAGACTCAACAACCTTGTCAATGCTCCACCCAGTCTTGGCGCCAATTTTTCCAGTTTTGGTAAATATCCAGCATCCACGACGATATTCAGTTTGATTATGTTCGCAGTGGGGTTTGACACCAATTAATTTTTCAACTTCATCGGTTGTCAAAATCCAGTTGTTGGCTAGTGCTTTTTCCAAAACATCCATGTACCATAGTGGGTTTGCTGGTTGTAGTCGGGTAGCTAAGATTGATTCTAATTTAATCAAAATATTGGCAGTCGTCCTTCTCTTCGTTGGTTGTAGAGTGCTTTTAATCTCAGCCTGAGTAGTTAAAGACGCAGGTTGTACTTGTTCCTTTACTAACCCTTTTGAAGAATCTGGCTGACTTGCCGTCACGGGCAAGTGTTGTGCTTCAGAATCTTCATCTAGCCAAGGATCGGCTGCAATTTCTGGTTTAAAAGTCGGCTCAAAATTGTGTTTATGCAGCCAAACAGCATTTAGATCGGCTGCCATCTCGTCTAGATATTCGGCAGAACTACGATCGCCTTCCAATGCCATCTTACGAGCAATTTCCCGCATCATCTTAATCAATTTAGGATCGATTAAATCTTCGTTAGCTTCGATTATTTCAGCTTCAGAACAATCGTCCGTACAATCGAGTAAGGCTTTGACAAACTTCAGATAGGCTTGAGTTTTATCGTAATTGTCAATCGCCACTGGAATATTCTCGGTCAAGATGTGGTGTAGTTTTCCCGCCCAGTTGTGTAAATACTTACCTGCTTTAGTGTCTCCTTGTGCTGTAAGGCGATGTGCTACCTGTTCCATCACTTCAACCAACTCAGCATTAACCAATCCCTGATGCTGACGTAGTAAGATCCATTCTTCTCCCGCAGGACAGCTTAATAGTCCTTGAATTACATCTAAATACGCTTTGAGACGTTCTTGATTCATCATAATTTACACCTTGTAAAAATAATTTATGCCCTCGAACGAAAAGGAATATAATGGGAATAGATAGACAACTTCAGTTCTCGCTAAATCAACTGCAACGAACTATCGAACTACATTCACATTTTTGATAAACAATCTGAGGAAGTTGTGAAAGTTAAGTAGCTAATAACTACTAACCATCAACAACTAACTAAAGAATGGATGTAGAAACTTTACGGCGACAATATGCTCAAGGCGATCGCGATTTTAGCAACGCCGAGCTAAGTCATGCCGATCTAACTAAGGCGAAACTGAGTGGCATCAATTTAATTCGGGCTGATTTATCTCATGCCGAATTAAGTGGTGCAAATCTCAGTGGTGGATTTTTAGTTTTAGCAAATTTGGAGCAAGCAGACTTAAGAGGAGCAATAGCGATCGCCGTCAACTTTAGCGGTGCCAATCTTCGAGAGGCAAATCTAGCTTACAGCAAGTTTACCGAAGCAATTTTAACTGGAACTTGGCTACAACGAGCTAATTTAGACTATGCCAATCTTCAGGGTGCAATTTTAGCAGGAGCAAATTTAAGTTCCGCTAATCTACAGAATGCCGATTTGAGAGGTGCAAACCTATACGGTGCCGATCTAACAAATGCTGACTTGACTGACGCTATGCTCGCTCACGCCAATCTTAGAGGCGCAAATTTACAGGATACGATTCTGCCAGAGCTGATTACGGTTCATAACATAGGAGGGCGATCGTCATGTTAGAAATAACCAAACTGCTAGAAGAATATCGCTTGGGAAACAGAAATTTTGCTGGCAGCGAACTCAATGGTGTTTGTCTGTATCGCGCCAACTTGACCGATATAAATTTGCAGAATGCTAGTTTAATTGGCGCAAACCTTAGTGGTGCAAACTTAACAGGAGCAAATCTAGTGGGTGCGAACTTAATTGGCTCTAATCTGAGTGGTGCTTGTTTGGTCAATGCCGATCTCAGCGATGCCGACCTCATTGGTGCAAATCTGGGTGGAGCAAAATTAGCTAATGCCAACCTGAGAGCAATCACCCTCAATGGTGGAAACCTTAGTGGGGCAAATCTCAGCGAAGCAAATCTCTCTCAAGCATCTTTAAGAGGCGCGAATTTTAGCGGTGCATTTTTAAACGCTATTTTGACCGAGGCTAATTTGCAAAATGCGAACCTAAACAGCGTGAGTCTAGTAGAAGCAAACCTTAGTGGTGCCAACCTGCGAGGAGCAAATCTAGTAGGTGCGAACCTCTCTCACGCCAATCTTCAGGGCGCTATTCTGGTCGATGCAAATTTAAGCCATGCAAACATCATAGACGCGAATATAGAACAACTAACAACCAATAAAAAAGGAGAAAAATCATGACTACCAACAACAAAAGACACTTTTGCATTTTTGACTATTACTTAAACGGAGAATATCTCAAATGGGAGGAAATTGAGGGTGAATGTCCGTTAATGATTCCTGGACAGCAATGGACGGTCAATCTAGACGATGGTACGCAAGTTACGGGGGAAATCATTGAAACCGAATCGGTCAGTGAAAACGAACGTAAAATCTTACTTCGCTCCTGTTAAATACTCCGTTTGTACAGAGCTATCGTCGATCCCTCACGGCTTTCTCATACTATTTTGCTAATTTAAAACTATAGAAGTACAGAACGCTCTGTCTTCATCAAGGAGGTCGAGTAATATGAGAAAGAAGCTTTTTTACGTCAGGGATTAACTTGGTTCTTTAGTGCGATCGCTGCTCTATGTATAGTTGTATCTACTCCCGTATCTAGTGTATTGGCAGATTCAGCTAGAGAAGATGTTATTACTCTCAAAATTGACAACCTCAAAGAGTCAGATAAACGCTGGATTGA
>JBCBWB010000266.1:0-4702 GCA_039817275.1 Cyanobacteria bacterium J06648_1
CTGTTTTGCCTTTGCAGGAGCTAATCTTCGACTTCGGTAGCTAAGATTAATGGTTCAATCTCTATAGCTGGATCAAAAGTGACGTTGCTAGCAAGGCGATCGCGAATTAGTTTGGCGATCATCTGGTTGAGACGATACATTTCGGGACAAGAGTTAAAGCGATATTTTACGTCAATGATGCGCTGCTTTTTACGTGCGGTGAGAGCCGCATTTTTCTTTTTATCCTCGACCTGTTTACTGCGGTTACGCAAAAAGATATCGGGCTTTTCTGCACGGTTTTTGACATCGGGAAGGACTTCTTGGTAAGGATTGCGCCAGTATCCTTTGAAGTTCTCGCTCTTAGGGTTTTTATAGAGTTTGAAGCTGTATAGAGTGGGAATATAAAGGGCATAAAATTCACCTTCTTTGACTACCTGGAAGCATCCCCAGTCTTTCTGCTGACGGTTGAGCAGAATATCTAGGGTTAGTTCTAGAGATGGCAAATCGACAACGGAAGTGGGGTAATTTTGTTGGCTATACATAAGTTCTGGCGATGGGGCAATGTTGCTAAGAGAACCAAGATATGTTCAATTAATTAAAGGCGGAAAATAAAGAAATCTCTATAAAGTCAGTAAAATCATATAATCATGAATCCAGAAAAATTTCTCAGCCAGAGTGCTGGTAAATGGTTTAGTCAGCGCACTAACTATTTTTTAGATCAGAATCAATCTGCAAGCAGTAAGGCAGATATCATCATTGAGTTTTTAGCGGCGGATGATACGCGGATAACGCAACTTTGTCAGAAGCATAATCTGGACTCTAAGCTGGCTGTTGGTGGTATAGTCCAAAGCTGGGATAATTCTGTAGACTGGGGTAAAGATAAGCAGGTAGGATCGGCAACAATTGTTTTGATTAAAGATCCAAATAGCGACACCACAGGAAAATTGATTCGTCCTCAAGATAGTAAAGTCTGTGGACATTATATTTTAGGAGAAGACGAGGCTTTAACTCTTTCCATTACCAACGAAGAAATGGAAGCTGAAGAAAGACAGTGGTTTGCCAGCGATAATTTCAAAATGCGTACCACAGTAGTTAAATTTAAAGATGGTTCGGAACAAACCTCTTTCTATTCTGAAATTCGCAAAGCAGCGCCTGTGGACAGTTAACAGTTAACAATTAACAATCATCAATTTATCGGCGTGACTGTAGTTGCCGATAGACATCGCGGATATCAACGTTATGATAAGCGATCGCCACGAGGGTATGATAGAGCAGATCTGCTACCTCCGAAGCTATTTCTTCGGGACTGTCGTCTTTACAAGCCATGACGACCTCGACGGCTTCTTCGCCAATTTTCTGGAGAATTTTATTGTCTCCCCCAGCGATTAACTGACAGGTATAAGATTTCTCATTCGGGTTGGCAATGCGATCGCAAATTACCCGATAAACTTCAGAGAGGGTATCGGCAGGTGGAGCAGTTTTGGTCTTGTCGTCTACCTGATGAAAACAGCTACGCGCCCCTGTATGGCAGGCAATATCACCTATCTGTTCAATGGTAATCAATAAAGCATCGCTATCGCAGTCGTAACGCAGCGATCGCACTTTCTGAATATGCCCTGAAGTTGCGCCCTTATGCCACAATTCCTGACGGGAACGGCTCCAGTACCAGGTTTCTCCCGTCTCGATTGTCTTTTGTAGAGATTCTCGATTCATCCACGCCATCATCAACACCGTACCGTCAAGGTAGTCTTGGGCGATCGCTGGAACTAGTCCCTGTTCGTTGTAGCTAATTTTTTCTAGGGGAAGATTGTGGTTTTTGGTTCGCTCAGAAGACATCGTATTGTACAAGTTTTCAAAAGTTAAAGACATAGCAAGATCTAGAAGATTAGCATTTAAAACGCATTTAAATCTCTATTTCTGACTCAAGATCTATTATCTCGTGTGACGGCATCCTTGATCGCCTTGGGTATTATCTCAAGCAAATAATTGACGATCAAAGATTTGACGACTTTACTGGCGATCGCTTCAACGGTTTTACTCCGCATCGGCATCAAAGCAATAAAAAAACTGCCCCATTGCTTGAGACAGCATTCTCTTGAAAATTAAAACTAAGCTTAGATCAATCTATATTCAATATAAGACTCGCTAGAGTTAATAATTTCTGCACTTCCCCAGGATTCTAAATCCTTGAGATAGTTGAGGTTCTTCTGTGTATTCTGAATTTTGCCCAGGAAATTATTCCTGCTGTTGACAATATTGTCCCTCAGGATTTGGATATTCATTATTTTTTAAGACTAGACACTCATTACTTACCAATTTGTCAACAGTATAAAGACTAATAGTTAAGTAGTAGAAAAGCTTAATTTGTAGATGCTTGTTGATCACGATTGGGCATCTAATTAAGCACACGAAGCAGTTATTTGACCAGCTTTATCGCCATATCTCTGTCCAACTAGAACAAATGTACGTATGTTTAAATTATATTTATTGCTTGAATATTCAAATTAGTTATTAAAAGCAATCCAGTTGTTTTAATTGATTTTGATACATTCTAATTGCTTCGTTCGAAGGACTGGGGATCAGAAAGAATTATATAAGCTTGCGGGTTATCATTATTATTGGCAATGACTATAGATATTAAATGAATTACTGAACAGTTTTGAATTTGCGGGTCAGATAAATCAGCAAGCAAAAAAAACTGGCAAGCTTGCTTGACTTGCCAGTTACTCATGACTTTCTATAGATTAAAACTATTGCTTGTCTTCAATTACCTGGTCGATTAGACCATATTCCTTCGCTTCATAAGCTGACATGAAATAATCGCGGTCAGTATCCTTTTTAATCTTTTCAATTGACTGACCCGTGTTGTCTGCCATCATCTGATCTAGCTGGTCACGAATCCGCAGAATTTCTCTAGCTTCGATATCAATATCGGTAGCTTGATTGCGTCCCTGCATTCCACCCGAAGGTTGGTGGATCATGATTCGAGAGTGAGGCAAAGCCAAGCGCTTACCTTTAGTGCCACCACAAAGCAAGAATGCGCCCATCGAGGCAGCTAGACCAACGCAAATAGTTACGACTTCCGATTTGATATGACGCATGGTGTCATAAATTGCCAAGCCAGCCGTAACTGAACCACCAGGGGAATTAATATAGAGATAAATTGGCTTACCAGGATCTTCAGAATCCAGGTAGAGCATGATCGCAATAATTTGGTTAGCTAAACCGTCATTGACGCCTCTGCCAAGAAAAATGATGCGTTCGCGGTATAGGCGATCGTAAATGCTGATCCAGTCACTATATTGCTGACCAGGCATTTGATAGGGAACTTTGGGAATACCAATGGGCATAGATTTTTTTACCTTTATTATTTATTACTTGCTTGTCTAGGTTAGAGCCGCAACGGGAGTAGGCAGATCGCTAGTGCTTTCTAAAACCTTATCGATTAGACCGTATTCTTTCGCATCTTCGGGGGTCATATAAAGCATACGATCGGTATCTTTTTCTAGTTTTTCTGCTGCTTGACCAGTATTACGACTCAAGATTTCTAGTACTGCTTTTTTATTCGTAATTACTTCTTTGGCACGAATTTGAATATCTGTCGCCTGTCCTCTAGCGCCCTGACGAGGTTGATGCAGAATAATTGTACCGTTGGGCAAACTCGCACGATAGCCTTTTTCTCCCGAAGAGAGAATCATTGCCGCTGTTCCCATCGCCTGACCAATACAGATAGTATGCACTGCTGGCTTGATGTAGTCCATAGTGTCGCAGATGGCAAAAGCTTCTGTTTCAAACCCGATCGAATCGCCACCGTACCAAGAAGTACCAGTCGAGTTGATATACATGGTAATTGGCTTATCTGGATCGTCAAACTGCAAGAACAGTAGTTGGGCAACGATCAGCTCCGTAACGTCAATTCCTATCTGATCTTTATACTCATCCGAAGAAACCAAAGGAAGACCTAAATAGATAATGCGCTCTTTTAAGAGAAGAGAAGGTAAATCTGGTGGTGGAGTACGATAGTTACCACCGCCTCCTCTATAGGGGGCTTGTACTGCCTGAATTGGTGAATCCATAATTTTATTAGTAAATTTACCTCTTACGTTATATTGTTATCTACCCGACAAATTGAGAGGAAAACAATATTTAAGCTCAAGTTTTTGCTTTGATGTCAATAGTACCTCGTCCTTTTAGAGCGTGGTTGGCGTTGACTTCATAGTTTGTACAAATGATTTTAACGCATCTATCTACTAGGATTTACCTTGTTTTAACCTTTAAAACCGAACTTCAACCGTACTGATCAAATTAACTCAGTGATTTATCGACGACCGCTATCCGTTATTTTCCCTCGACTATGGCTAGAACAATTGCTCTGATTGCCCACGACGCAAAGAAAGATGAAATAGTAAGTTTTGCGATGAGGCATGAACCATTGCTATCTCGCTATCGTTTAGTAGCAACAGCAGGGACAGGCAAAAGAATTAAAGATGCCACCAAGCTAAAAACAGAGACTGTAGCGTCGGGTTCACTGGGGGGAGATGCGCAAATTGCCGCTCAAGTTGTGGCAGGAGAAATAATTGCCGTTATCTTTTTAACCGATCCGCTCAGCGCTCAAGCCGACGAGCCAGATGTGCAGACTTTATTACGGATTTGTAATATACATGCGGTTCCTCTAGCGACTAATCTCGGTACGGCAAAAGCGATCGCCGATAGTTTCGCCCAA
>JBCBWB010000267.1:0-4677 GCA_039817275.1 Cyanobacteria bacterium J06648_1
CTGAGCCGAAATATCAATAAACGGCACGTCAGCCTGAACCCCATTATCAATCAGCTCGACTACGCCATTTTGCTGCGCCACAAACACCTTATCTCCACTTGGAGTCCAGTTGATCGCCGTCGGGTCATCATACCCAGAAGCGAGAGTTTCTAGAACAAAAGTACCAGAATCACCACCCGAATCGCTATCGTTGTCCTGGATATTAACCACAACATCGCTGAGGGCAAAACCGTTGAAACTAATATCTTCACTAGTAACGCTGTGGCTAACTACTCCCTGATGCTCTCCCTCTACCAAATCATCATCGATCGCTCCCACATTAACCGTTTGCGGTACGTCCCAATTGTCGGGAGTAAAGGTTAGGCTTACTGCATCTACCGTTACCTGGTCGTCGGGAGTCAAATTAACGGTGACGTTGCTATTGGGCTGTCTACCGAGGGTGATGTTATAGCTATCCTGGAGTCCTGCCTCTGCTGTCGTAGTATTGCCATCGCTTTCTGCCAGCAGTACGGCATCAACGGGCGTTTCATTATCCTCGATGGTGACTCGTGCAGTTCGCGGCGCATCCAAAGTACCATTGCCCGTGACGTTATCAATGGTGATGCTGAAAGTCTCGGCAGACTCTACTATCTGATCATCGGCGATCGCGATGGTAATGTTTTTAGTGGTTTCTCCTGGTTCAAAAGTGAGGGTTCCCTCTTGAGCCGTAAAATCTTCCGTTGCTACTGCCGTTTCCGCAAAGGTCTGGAAATCCAGAGAGACAGTTTCGGCTAAATTACCCGTACGAACTACGGGAATATTGATTTCCCCAGCTCCTTCATCAGTCGTCAGAATGCTTTCTCCTAAAGCTAAGACATTAGGCTCAGAATTAACGGGGATAAACTCCACATAATCAACCTCTACTCCCTCAAACCAGTATTCCCTCCCCGTAAGAGTGAAGCTGTCTCCCTGATTAACTTCAACACCCGTGGCTACAGTTCTAGTTTCAATGGCAACCTCATCAGCATTAAAATCATAAAAGTTGCGGTCTAGATTCCAGCTATCGAGGATATTCTCGTTTTGCTCCAGTTCCAGTTGACCACTGCCATTTTTATGATCAAAATAGCGTACTGCAATATCATATTCTCCAGAAATACCTGCAAAATCAAAAGATGCAGTACCTGTATCGGCAGGAAAACCCGCACTTAAAATGATTGACTGTCCTGCCGATGCCAAATCGTTACCAGTTACAAAATAGGTGTCGAGGGACATCGACTCCGCTTCGACGATCAATGATTCGTTCATGAATAACTTTGATAAATATTGAGTGTGGGGCGAAAAATGCAGCTTTATAACTGCTTATTTTCAACAATAAATATCTAAATTACCTTGAGCTCAGATTAGTTATTTTTCTTTATAAAAAATCATGCCCTGCATACATTTGGGCATATATTTATGCATACGACTGCCCCTCTTTTGCTTGACTTATCACCAACGCCCATTACCCCATGATCCATTAGCTAATCTGAACCGTTCCATTGATGCGTCACGTCCGTAACTAATTAGATCTTGGTCTTGAATTTTTGTCGCTTGAAGCGGCGACCTCTGAGCTGCATATATAGTCAGCAACTAACATCGATAGTCATAGGAATAAGCAAATTGTTTTGTATTTTGTATGTGCCAGATAGAACCTTTTCAACGATACTTCTTGTTTCATTAATTTAAATAATTGAGTAAAAAGAGTCAGATTCCTTTTAAAGTGGAACTATCAGCAGCACTTTCAGTTTGACAGCTCAAGTTGACATGACAATTGCTTAAGTTGTGATGCTATTTACTTGAACGGCAAAACGCTTTTAATAACTAATTCGTCATTGCCAATCACGCTGGTTGTGGTTAGGTATCAGATAGTTCTGCTGTTATCCCTTCTTATTTAACTAATAGGTGCAGCATGAAAATCAGTCATCGCCTCAATCCATTTGTCTATCTGACTATAGTTATGTCAATGCTGATGACAGCAAGTACAGCTCACGCAGGACATTTTGCTAATTCTCATGTTGCAGGTTTAGATCCAGATTCGGCAAATTTAAATGCGTTCAGATCAGAATCAGAATCACTCACCACTTTGCGCTCAGTGCGCTATCAGGAAGTGGTGGCAGCAACCCAAGCTTTTCTCGAAATGCTGGATCAAAAGCAGCGTCGAGCTGTTGTTTTACCCTTCAATCATCCTTACCGCACGAGAGACTTTTGCTACGTCTTGGCGCAGTGCCGAGAAGACAACGTTGGATTGCGGATGTCGCAATTAAACACGAAGCAAAAGATTGCGCTCAACAATGTATTGATGAAGAGCTATGGTAGTGCTGGCTATTCAAGAGCGATTCAAACCATGAATAGAGAAGGACTAATCGAAGAAATGGAAAATGCTCATCGAGCAGATCCAGAAACATATCAGGTTATTGGCAGTCCGCAAGTTGCTGACTGGACGCCTCCTCCTTATCGGCGTGGTTCTGATTTTTATGTTGCAATCTTTGGTGAACCAGCAGCAGAAGTTCCACTGTTAGCAAGTTCTTGGGGAATTCGCTTTGAAGGACATCACCTTAGTTTAAACCTTACCTTCAACGGCGAAGCTAGGGAACCAAAAATTAGTACTACACCCATGTTTTTTGGTTCTAGCCCTATGATTGTGCCCCAAAGCCCATCATCAGAAGCAGGAGTTTATACTCGCTGGCAAACAGAAGAAGGTCAGCAGTTACTTCACCGCGAAACCTGGCTGGCTCGCTCTTTTTTGCAATCTTTGGACGAGCAGGCGATCGCCCAGGGCGCTTGGTCAGCTCTACCTCATGCTGAATTGAAAGGTGGAGTGGATGTTCCATTGGATGCCAAGAGCTATTTGTCAGGAGAAAAACCAGGTATTGCAGTTGCCGAATTAGACCCCCTACAGCAAAGTCTGCTGTGGGATTATGTTCGCGAGTTTTTGTATATGCAGCCAGATTTAGAGATTAACCAGGATAGCCTGCAACAGTCGTTGGCTAATTCTCGTGTCTGGTGGTTTGGCGATCGCCAGGACGAACATGGCGAACTTTATCTACGGGTTCAAAGCGATCGCTATTTAATTGAGTTGCTTCAGTCCAATACTTTTGGCGTGGTTAGCAGTGACGTTGAGGCAAATCATGTTCACACTTCTTTTCGAGACTTGAAGAATGATTGGGATCGCAATTCTCTAGGCAGTCATTTAAATCAGCATCACAGCCTGCCCGATACTGACGAATAAACATTTCTATTCAAGCGGCAATATCGCTGGAAATTTTAGCCCAATACCATTGTCAGCGGACAATATGACTTGGCAATCTAAAGTCAATAGTAGGTGTCCTGATATTATTAAACAGTTAAATCAGAGCCAAGCCCAGATCTATGCCTTCTGATGCTTCTCTCGCCTCTGATAAAAGCGAATTAGGCTTTTCGTAAACTCCAATCCACTGGTCGCCCGTTCTCTCAAAATCAACCAAATCGTATCCTGCTTCGGTGAATTCTGCCAATTCTTGATTAAACTCTCCGCGATCGCTGCTAATGGAATAACCACTGCTGTGGTAGAAATCTTCTTTGAAAACTCCGACCCAAGTTTCTTCAGCGTATTCGACGCCGACGAGATCGAATCCTTGCTCCCATCGCATTTCAATTGCTTCTTGTAAACCAGTTAGGCTATCTCTAGTTGAGTAGGTGCTATTTCCGAGACTGTCATTAAATATACTTACCCAATTACCGTCAGCATATTCGACGTTAGTTAACTCATAACCTCGATTCCATAATTCCTGAGTATCCTCGGCAAATTCCTCTAAATCCTCGGACAAGTCGTAAGCACCTCCTCCTAAAGTGGAAGAGTTGTCGAACAGGGCGATCCATTTGTCGTCAATATATTCAATATCGATAATGTCATAACCCTCGTCCCAACGCTCTTGGATTTCTGACTGTAGGGTGGCAAAATCCGCCGTCTCGTTATAGGCATTCACCTGGTCAACATCGTTATCGGCAAAAACTCCCGTCCATCTACCGCCGATATATTCAATGTCGAGCAGATTATACTCCAGGTCTGATTCCCAAGTTTCGGCAACCTGTTCTTGAAAATCAGCATAAGTTTGGGTGGAGATATATAGAGATGACATGATTATATTCTCAGATTTTCTGGTATCAAAACTATAGCTAAATACTACATATAATACATCGCTCAAATTGAATCTTCATAGCCAAAACAAGAAAATTTAAGATTGCTTACCAAATATTTACTAGAGTCTTTCTTATGTTAGATGGGAGAAATATCAAGAACCTAGATTTACTTAGGTTTTGATAACGAGCTAATGATTACCGCGTATACAGCTTTCTTTGAGCCATTAACACTACAAAATGTAACTGTCCAATAGCTCAAAACCCATGTGGAGCAACAAACTACTCCTAAGAAAGGAAAACGCTTCGCGCCTGCGTCATGCCTGAGCCTATAGCTCTGTCTGGCTAGCTTCCATTGAGTTCCACAAATAGCTGTAATAAGAATCTTCTGTGGTCATCAAATGGTAGGTGTAGGTACATTAAAAATAAGAGCCAGGTGTAGGTATATTAATAGCAGGAGTATAATCTATTATTATTTGATTAGCTTCCCTTCCAAGTGCATCTGTTCTCTCAAGCTCTGCCAGGTCAGAATTGGTCTTTTCG
>JBCBWB010000268.1:0-4655 GCA_039817275.1 Cyanobacteria bacterium J06648_1
ATCGCTGGTAGTGTAGGCATCAACGATCCAATAAAGGCGATCATTGTTGTCTGGGCGGTCATTTGTGTTGGCGGCGACTAAATAAGGATCGCGGTCATAATTAAGAAAAGGGGCAATCTCTTTGACTCGCTGCTTGATATTGCGCCGAAACAGCAGCTTGGTGTCGGGAGTGAAGTTTTGAGCAAACAACATTTGCCAATCTTTGAGGTATTCGGCAAACAGTATCCTGCGGAAGTAGTTGCCAATCTTGACCCCCCCAGTGCCGTCATAAACGGTGTAAACATTCTCTTCACCACTAGGAAAATCGAGTTCCCTGACCTTCGTAGAGGTCATGATGTAGGGGTTGGTTAATTCTCCAAAATAAATACGGGGTTTCCCAATGGGAATGCTATTACGAATTACTTCATCGGAGATCGTTAACGAACCTGATTCTCGATTTCCCGTACCTAAATCTTTAACATAGTAGAAAGGCAGCCCTCCTTCGGCAACTTGGTTGACAGGAGAAAGAGTGAAACCATAGCCGTGGGTATAAATTAGATGTTCGTTGACCCAAGTTTTGGCAATATCCTGTACTTGAGCATAGTCTAATTCCCGCGCCGCAATAATTACCTGCTGCTTATCAGCGTTGGCTAAATCTGGCTCAGGACTGAGGAGGTAGCGATCAATATCCGCATCATGAAACTGATAGTAGGGACGGATTTGCTGGAGTTGACGATTGGTTTGCAGAATTGGGCGCGTGTCCCAAAGGCGAATATTTTTAATCGTCGAATCGTTGTTTTGAATATCGGCGGCGGTTAACTCGCCTCTCGGGTTAAATGTTTGAGCCTCTATATTATCTAAATTAAAAGCCTTGCGAGTTAAAGCAATACTACGCTCAATGTAGGGACTTTCTTTAGCTAATTCGTTGGGTTGGACAATTAAGCGCTGTACCGTAGCGCTCGCAATATTGCTTAATATTAATACCGATAAATAAACCGCAAAGGGAAAGAGCAAGAAGATAATTTTTTTGATCTTGCGTTGATGAATTTGCCGATTTTTATATCCTTTCAAGGCTTTGTATAGCAGCCAGAAGGCACTAAGAATTGACACGAGAGTTAAACACAATTCTAGAGGTAGCTGAACCTGAATGTTGGTATAGCCAGCACCATAGACAACACCACGAGAACTATACAGCAGGTCAAATCGATTGAGCCAGTGCTGCCAAGCCAGGGCAAACATCAATACTGCCCCCAGCAAAGAAATGTGCCGTAGCTGAATTTTAGTAAATCCAGGGAAACGCCCTTCCGAGAGGCTATTGCCCGATAGTAAATAAAATAGAATACAGCCAAGCAAAGTGGCGCAGGACAGACCCAATAGCCAAGATTCTATTAGCTGCCAGAGCGGAAAGCGAAAAATATAAAAGCTAATATCACGTCCGAACTGCGGATCGACTAGATCGAACTGAGTAAGCTTAAAAAAGCGCAAGATAACAGTCCATTTACCTGCGGCGATTAGACCAAAAGCAATACTGAGCAATCCAGCGATCGCTTTTAGACCAGTTTGGGGTTTTCCTAGCAGCAATCCAGTGATCGCCATAACGATCAGCAGCTGGCGTAAATAACTGAGTAAAAAACCAGAAATGTTCGCCAGATCGAAAACATCTAAAGGCGGCTTTAAGGCGGTAGATATCTGCGGTAAACGGTAGCTAGTCTGCCATACTGATAGAGCCAAATCTGTATAGTTAATCAGAATCCAGGTGATACCGATGGCACTACCAATCGCCGCGACCAATAGTAAAGGCAGCTTTAAATGGGGAGAATAAGTTTTTTGCTCGGCAAGATTTTTTGATGCTAGTTTGGGCGGAGAATCAGGGACAACTCTGCCAAATAATCTTTTCTGTTGGGGTATAACAGCTAAACCTCGGTCATCCCAATCATCCTTTGGCAACCACTGCCATTGCCACCGACTCGCTAGCCAGAGATTACCACCGATAAACAATCCTGAAACCACCGTTACCATTATCCAGAGCAGATATTGGCTAACTCGACGTACCAAAAACACTCCAAGATAGTCCACTTCCCTGAACCACAAAATCTCCGCAAATAAACGGGAGGAGAACTCAAAAATTAGCCAGCAGCCGACAATAATTGCGATCGCTTTTAATAGAGTAGGATAAAGCCGTTTCATAGCCGCCACAAATCTCGCCAGAGTAAATATAGGGTTTCTTAATTTAACTTCGGTTTGGGTCTAATCACAATGTAGCAATTTGGAAGAAGTCAGGAGTTAGAAGTCATAAAGGCTTTCCCAAATGATCTCTAGAGGGTATATCGAAGTGTATCTTTTAGGATACCTTCGGACTTGTCCTTATCGCCTTGAGGATAATCGCTTTATATAGCCACATATAGTTGAAATCAGCAATCAGTAAGGGCAAATACTGTTCACTGTTCAATGACTAGGCAGTGTTTTAACAACAACCAATGAGTTATGGAGATCAAGCAATTGCCAGACTTTACCTGAAAAGCAGAAATACTGAAGGTCTGTTTAAAGCGATCGCTAATACGTTATGTTGTGATTTGAAAAAGGTTGTAGAGGCTTTATTACCTAGGAATAAGTCTTGTGATCTAATACTTTGTGACCCTGCTGATTATGATTACGTCACAGATTAGAAGTAGAAACATTTTGAAAAGGGGCAGCAGCAATAGCTTTAGCCGCCCCTCTACCGCAGAATTTTACTCAACAGTATGTCCTGCCGCCGTAATTATCTGCTTGATTGATGATTCAGAGGCTTCTGTCTCAACAGTTACCTGCTTACTCTCTAAATTTATTTCTACCTTAGCTTGAGGCTCATGAGTAGCGATCGCGTCTTTGACCGTATCTACACAACCGTCACAAACCATGCTAGGGACTTTAAGGTTGATTGTCATAAAATAAAATGCTCGAAAATGTACTATAAGCTGGATTAGGATCTTATCCTAGCTAAGATTAGACCAATTTTGCTACTTCTAAACCTAGATCTTTTAATAACCTGTCAAAATCAAAATTTTGCTGAATCAGACGTTTAATTTGACGTACTTTCATCTCCTCTCCTAGAGGTACTTTTCCAAAGGCACTATCTACTACCTCTACCGTAGTCAAGGTATCGGTATCTACCGACAGTACAGGAATTTCTAGGCTTTCTGCTCGCTCGATAATTATGTCTTGAGGAGGAATACGTCCCGTTAAAATCAGGCAGTGAGTTGAAGTTTCTAAGGCTGCCATTTGCAGTTCAGTTCGATCTCCTCCTGTCACCACCGCCATGTTTTCTCTTTGGCGGAAGTATCCGAGAGCCGAATTGACGTTCATCGCGCCAATACTAAGGCTTTCTACCATCCAGTCTAAATGCTCGCCACAGCAGAGTACATCTGCCTTGAGACGCTTGGCAATTTCGGCGACGCTAACGCTGTTGAGAATTCGATCTTTGGGAATCATACCCAAAACAGGGATGTGCTGTTCTTCTAAATACTTTTTAATCGTCTCAGAAGCAGTGCTAAATTCTTCTGGGGGAACATCGTTAATCACTACTCCTAGCAAGCGATCGCCCAAAAACTTTTTAGCCGACAATAGACTGCCGACCATCAGCTGAGAATGATAGCGTACCACCAGCAAAATAGAGGCATCAACTAGTTCGGCGATTTCTGGCACTGAAAGATTAAAAATGCTTCCTTCCCATAGATTGCTAGAACCTTCAAGAAAAATCAAATCTCCTTCAATTTGGGAGACATATTCCCGCACCGCCTCGCTATAGTCCTGGCGATCATTTCCCTGTAACCGTTCCTTAATTGTATGACGATCTAAAGATAGCAAGGGTTGCTTTGCCTGCTCGGCTGATAAGCCAAGGGTTGCTGCGAGAAATTTGGCATCTTCTGCTGGTGCAGGATCTTCTGGACTATCTCGAAAGTTGGTGGCTAAAGGCTGACCATAACCGATTGAGATGTCTTTTGCCTGAGCTAAATAACTCAAGCCGAGAATAGTAGCCGATTTGCCACAATATGCTTCGGTGGAAGCTATGAGAAGATATTTTGCAGATGTAGCCACGCCCTCACTCCTGATTGATATTGTATTTAATATGATTCTATTCAAAGCGCAGCAGTTTGCGATAAAAACTTTGGGGAAAATCAGTTTTCTTTGAACGCTTAAAATTCATAATGACATCAATCAGGTAATCAATAAACTCTGAGTTAGACAATGTAACTTCATAACTCAATTCTGCCTGCCCATCGAACTGTAAGCGACAGCGAGTCAACTCAGAAGGTAATTTTGAAACATACCAACTGGCAACAAACGGGATGCTTTCTCCTCCTTCAATTTGACGTTCTCCTTCTAAAGACGCTTCTCTATATAGGGCGATCGCGTGAGGCAACCAGCTGTGTTTGTTTTTGGAATAGTAGGGTACGTAGATAATTACATCTGCTTTACTGGCTGGCTTGATTTGCTCAATAGTAGACATAGATAAAAACCAATAACTGTTTGGGCTTGACTTTCCAAGGCTGTTTACTTTATAACATCAGTTTTTTCAGAAGTCACAAAGGCACAGAAGCAAAGCGCTTTAGTCAGCAAAACAAGCAAAAAAAAATGCCCTCCATCGCTGGAGAGCATTTTTTATTTAATACTTACAAGATAGTAAGCTACAAATTCTA
>JBCBWB010000269.1:0-4581 GCA_039817275.1 Cyanobacteria bacterium J06648_1
TACGACTTTGAAACCATTCGAGAGTGTGTTGATTCTGCTTTCGCAAAATGTCCTAACGTATTCGCGTAACGCTATAAGTGAAATAATCTTACTGCTGGCGCCAATCTCAGATTCGATCTACCTAGATAATTGCTCAATAAATATTGTCGTGCTGCCAAACAAACTTTTCCCAAGATATTGCCAAAGAATTAGCCTGTTCTAATTTGATTCCTTCTGCCTCTAACTGTTCTCTTTGCTGAGGAACATGGGCGGTTATTCTACCTTGAGAATCCAGTACTCTATGTAAAGGATAGTTAGGGGGTGCTTTTCGCAGATAAAACGGTATGGCTCGGAAATAGCTTTTATCTACTCCAATACATTTAAGTATTTGCCTATAGGTGACAACCTTCCCTCTCGGAATTTTTTTGATGTAATTAAGAAAGCGTTCGTAAGGAATTTCTGATAGAGCAGGGAAATAATTAGGTTCCATTCTTACTTGGTCCTGTAAAGCGATCGCACCGCTAGCCTTAACAACGCCCAAAATACCGCGTTTGCCTTCTAGACTCTTGATAGAATCAGCTAGATGAGCCACTCGTTTACAGGGTTCGCAGTAGAAAGTAAGTCTAATTTCTACACCACCAGTAAAAGTTAGTTTGGCGCCTGGTTTAAATGCTGAAACATCTGTTGTGTCTAAGACAATATTTTCTCGCAATTCCCCTGGAACAATTTTCAATTGCTCTAAATCAGCGCGGCAGGTGATTAAAACCTGTCTGGGGCTTAAGCGATCGCGATTAACATCTCCCACTATTCCCAGGTCTTCAACCAAGTTTAAACTATCGGCGATCGCCATTTCGGCTTTACGCTTTTGCTTGATAAATAGGTTTTGAACGTAATGTTGTGTCAAATCAGAAATGATTAAAGTTCACTACTTCGTAATTGAGATTGAGTTGAGAAACTGCTGAGATCATAGTTGACACCGAAATAAACTGTATTCCTGGCAACTTTCTTGGTTTTCAATGATCGAATCATTGCCAGGCTGTTGTTTCATCCCATGTTGTACTCAACTAAAGATCTGCTTTGATTTAGCAGCAGTTAAAAGCGAGCATTTACAGCACCTATCTCATCTTTATTAGACTCTACAGTCAAAAACCACTCTTCGATACCTTCGGCTAGAGTTTCAGCCAGCTTTTCTTGTTCAGATTCATCTGTAATCCATTCAAATTCTTCTGGGTTAATCATATAGCCCAACTCTAGCAACACAGCAGGAGCAGCATAAGGACGAGTTAAAGCTAAATTGTTCCAAAAGACTCCTGCATCAGAACGACCCAATTCCCTGACTAGATAATTGTGCAAAAACACGGCTGGAGCATGAGCTTGAGTGTTGTACCAGAAGGTACTAATTCCCTGAGTATTTTCGGCATCACCGCTGTCGGGTAGAGCATTGTAGTGGATTGAAAGAGCTAAATCTGGCTTAATTCGCTCAATCGCTGCCACTCTGTCTTGAAGCGAAACATCTTGATCTGATTCTCTGGTGAGATATACCTCTGCTCCCATAACTTCGAGTTCCCGTTTGACAAGTCGAGATATTATAAGGTTGATTTCCTTTTCTGGATATCCCGTGGGACCCCTAGCTCCCTTTTCTGCCCCACCATGTCCAGGATCTAATAAAATCTTAATCCCCCTCAAAGAGCGATCGCCTCCTCTCCTAGCGGAAGTCCAGACTTGAGGCGGATGTCGTAAGGAAAAAACTAAATTTGAACCTTCATAGCGTATGTCGTAGCCCCACTGCTGTTGACTATGAAGTTGAAAAGTATAGTCGATTCGCGTCGGTGATACCTGCTGCCAATCAAGACGCTTAATTATGGGATCTGGATCTAGACGAATAGTGTCGGTTTGAGCGGTGGTATTGTGTAGAGAGAGGGTAATACTATCTTCCTGCTGTCTAATCTCTACAGGTACAGGTGTTTGTAAAGGAAAAATCATTTCTGTTGCACCGCCTTTCTGTCTGGAAGTTGCGCCTCGGATTATCGATTGTGGAGGAATATTTCCTGAGATAGACTTTGTTTCTGCTGCTTTAATCCATCCACCGTAGTCTAGCCGTAGCCATTTCCCTTCTTTGCCCGTTACCCTGGCTCGTGCGCCCTTTGGTAATGGAGTTAAACGAGAATGGTTAGTACTCGCCCCTGTTCTGGCAACTCCCGCATCCGCAACAACTTCGATGACCCTAATGTCTTTGGGAGAGAGAATCACAATTTCACCCTGACCTGGCTGAGAGATCTGACGATTTCCTTGTTCCAAGGTAAATATCGGTTTGCCATAGCTGCGAGGAATATTTAATACCGTACACCCCATATACTGGTCTGCGTCAGACTTCTTGGGAGATGCAGCTTCTGATGTTAATACTGCTGAGTTGGCAGGTAGTTTAGCTGATTCAATTTGCGGCATAAGCAAGATTTTACTCTTACCAATTTGAGCTGAAACCTTAGTATTGGGAGGCGCGATCGCACTTACGCAAATCGGTTCCCCAGGCGAACGAGCAATATTTACCTCTGGAGTCAATGAATTAGGGGCAAAACCCAAGCCTGGAGGAAGCTCTGGCTGGTCGCTTAGACGAGTAATCTCTAGCTCTATTTCTTTCTCTGCTTGACGAATTACAAAGGTGTTTTCACCCATTTTAAGCGGCAAACTTGGGGCAAAGTTACCCATATTGCTACGATTCTCAATTTCCCTACCGTTAATCGTCACGGGCAGATCTGGAGTTCCCGTACCAATAAAAAAGATTTTCTCGGCGATCGTTTCGTGTTTTGGAGGCGGATAAACAACTGAGAGGGCAGACTCTGCCCGAGCAGATAGTGTAGTAGTTATCATGCTTCCCATTAGCAAAACATCAGTTAGAGCTGCTACGCCGAGAAATCGTTTCATTTATCTGCTTACCTGGGTAAATTGATTATTTCCATCCTGAGAGATCCATAATCTTAACCGCATCAGCATTATTTTGACCGTAAGCTGAGACATTTGTTGTATTGTCTTTGAAGTCACCAAAGCCTTCTACAATTGGATTGATTGGCGTACCCTCAACCACGGGATATTCATTATTGCCAAGAGCGAAAAACTCTTGCGCTTCAGGACTAGCAAGATATTCTAAAAAAGCGATCGCCTGCTCTCTATTCGGCGCATTTTTGAGCAAGCCAGCACCACTAATATTTACATGAGTACCTCCATCTTCCTGATTGGGATAAAAAATCCCTACCTTCTCAAACACTTCAGGATTGTCTGCATAGCGTGCCAAGTAATAAGTATTAGCCAAAGTCAAGTCGGCTACTCCTGCTGCTACGTCTTCAATTTGAGAAGTATCATTCCCCTGGGGAGCCCTGGCAAAATTATTCACCAGACCTTCAATCCACTGTGCCGTGGATTCTTCCCCTTTCTCTTCAATCATTCCCGCTACCAAAGACTGATTGTAAATATTGCTGGAGGAGCGAACAATAAATTTTCCCTGCCACTTGGGATCTGCTAGGTCTTCGTAGGTAGAAAGCTGGCTAGGATCTACCCTATCTTTGTTATAAATAATCACTCGCGCTCTTTTGCTATAGCCAAACCAGAGATTTTCAGGATCTTGCAGATTTTCAGGAATTTTCTCTTCTAATATTGTCGATTCCACTGGCGCAAAAATACCTGCTTCGGCTGCCCGCCACAAACGGCCTGCATCAACGGTAATCAAAATATCGGCGGGACTATTTGCTCCTTCACTCTTGACTCTTTCAATTAGTTCATCATCCTTACCTTCAATCAGATTGATGCTGATCCCTGTCTTTTCAGTAAAGCCATCATAAAGTTGGTCATCCGTATTGTAATGACGAGAAGAATAAATATTGACCTGTCCCTGGTTTGCAGTTGCATCTCCCGACTGCTCTCCTTGAGACTGGTCTTCTTGAGTATTACAAGCAACAACCAAAACTGCCGTAGCAATACCCATAAAAATGCGTCGAGAGAACTTATTTGCTTGACTATTCATCGAATTTTATACAGCTTATAAATGAAAATATTTTGAGAATTCTCATCATAGCTGTTTTGCTAGTTATTCTCAATAAGCTACATTGAATCTTTGTCTGTTGAATCAATGACCGAGAGATAAAAAGCCGACAGTAGCAAATATTAGCTAGTCTCTTGCAACGGAAAACCGAGACTCTCTCTTTGTTCAAGATAAAGCTGTGCTACCTGTCGCGCCATACTGCGGATCCTGCCAATATATCTTGTTCTTTCCGTCACCGCGATTACGCCTCTAGCATCCAAGAGATTGAAACTGTGGGAGCATTTGAGTACGTAATCTAAACTCGGAATTACTAAGCTACGATCAATTAGCTGCCTCGCTTCTTTTTCATAGAGACTAAAAAGATTAAACAGCAAGTCAGGATCGGAAGCTTCAAAATTATAGGTACATTGCTCAATTTCTGCCTGTAAGAAAATATCTCCATAATTCAGGCGATCGTTCCAGCGGATTTTAGTAATGGCATCTACCTCCTGCAAGTACATTGCCAGTCTTTCTAAACCATAGGTGATTTCAATCGAGACAGGATTGCAGTCTATCCCGCCACACTGCTG
>JBCBWB010000026.1:0-36327 GCA_039817275.1 Cyanobacteria bacterium J06648_1
TTGGAGCGACGCAGAAAATGCCAGCGCATCAGCAAAGCCAAGTTTAAACCCAGCGCATCATCTCCAGGCTGACTAAAGTAGATCGTGTTCAGCTCTAAATTAAGACTGTGAGCTTCAAAAATAAACTTAGATAATCCTGCCCCAGCTAGTCCGAAACGCTGGGGGAAAGCCTCTTCTCGATCTAAAGTCGTTGCCCCCGCGCCCTGGATATACCAGTGAGTTTGCCCTCTGGTGCCAAATTCAACTTCAGTAATAGCTTCTTCTGAGGGTGCATCTGCCTTAATTTCTGTGACTGGCGCAGCCTGGAGGGAATCAGGCGATCGCAAAATTGCCCCCATTATGGTCAAGACGAATACTATGCCGTAATAGATGTTATGTTTGTTTGCTGTAGCGCGCGGAGATAAAAATATTGCTGCCATTACTCAACTTTAAGATTACGACTTATAGTGTTTCTTAGTTTACTGGTTTAGTTGATTTTCTCTCATGTAAATTGGCTTTTGAAGCTCGTTCAGAGAATTGTCTTATCTTAGCCTTAGCGATCGCAAATGTCTTACTCCAGCCATTCCTTAGCGTCTCGTCGAATCTCTATCTTGCTGCTAATGGCAGTCATCTTGTTGGGATTCTGGTTTCGGGTTACAAATCTGGCAGACAAAATCTTCTGGGTTGATGAAGTTTCTACAGCAGTTCGGGTTTCTGGCTATACGGTGGGGGGAGTTTCTGCCGATCTTGCTCAACAGGACGTAGTTGATCGCTCAATCTTAGACTCATATCAAACTACTGATTCTGGGCGCACTTTGGGGGATAGTCTCGATGCTCTACGTCAAAGCCCTGAACATGCTCCGCTATATTTTTTGCTCACGCGGTTTTGGCTTCAGTGGTGGGGCAATGGGGTCGGCTCAATTAGAAGTCTGGCGGTAGTTTTTAGCTTGTTTGTGCTGCCTAGTTTGTATTGGCTTTGTCAGGAATTTTTTTCAGAACTACCGAATAAAACTCGAATAAGCTGGCTAGCGGTAGCTATAGTTAGTATTTCGCCGTTTCATGTTGCCTATGCTCAAGAAGCTCGTCCTTATAGTCTCTGGACAGCAGCAATTCTGCTGATGGGGGCTAGTTTTTTCCGAGCCATACGCCTAAACAACAGATCGGTTTGGCTATTGCACAGTTTATGCCTGATCCTTGGCTTTTATACTTCTCTGTTTTCGATCTATGTAGCTGCTTTTCAGGGTGTATATCTACTGCTGACGTTTCAACGTAAAAAATGGTCTGTGGTCAGAAACTTTGTTTTATCAAGTCTAACTGCAACTCTGGCTTTTTCGCCCTGGATTTTCGTAATTATCAATCATCTAAGCCTGCTGCAAGAAAATACTAGCTGGATGCGGGGCAACTTTAATTTAGCCGATATCATCGCCGTTTACATCGGCACAAACCTACTGGCTTTTGGCGATCTGCCCCTCTCGCCCAATGCCAATCCGATCCAGGTGGCGATCGCTCTACTGATAATTGTGTTATCCCTTTTAGTGGGAATAAAATATTATTCTCGCTGGCAAAATCGACCTCTGAAATTTGCCCTACTGTTGCTAGTCACCAGCCTAGCTGTGATCCTGAGCAGATATATTTATCTCGACCAACGGTCAGAGCAGGCTCCGTCGTTTTACGGCGGAGTAATCTCTGACTGGGTTACTATTATCGGCGCATTAGTAGCAGTAGGGATCTTAAGCCTATCCTTCTACTCTCTCTACTATCTAATTACCCAGACAAAACGCGATCGCTGGCTCTATCTTAGCTGCCTAATGCTTTCTCTGCCGCTACCCTTGCTTATTATCGATATTGTCAATCAAGGACAAGGTTCGACTGCCCCCAGATATTTGATTCCTTTGCAGCTGGGTATTATTATTGCCGTTGCTTTTACAGTTGGCAGTAAATTAAGCATAGAACTCAATTCAAATAGCTCCCATCAGAAAAGATGGCGGTTAATTGCGATCGCTATGCTCATTTTGGGTATCTACTCCTGTGGACGTAATCTCAGCCTGTCTCCTTTCTATCAAAAGGGCAGAAACGTCAATAATACGGCGATCGCTACCCTGATCAATCAGCGTAATTCCGCCTTAGTCATCGGCGAAGAGTTGGAAACGATGGACGTTATATCTTTGGCTTATTCTCTTAAGCCAGAAGTTCGCTACAAAATATTAGATCAGGAAAATAATATCGCTCCATATTTGACCCAGTTCGATTATGTCTTTCTCCTCAAACCATCACCACAGCTAAAGCAAAAATTAACTAGCGATCGCCAAATTGCAGCCGAGCAAATCTATCGCTCGCCCGTTTTTAGTGAGGATGAATTTCCTCTGGATCTGTGGAGTCTGAAGATTCAATAAGTAATTACTGATTACTTATTACTAGTTACTAAAAACTAAAAACTTAAGAAAACAATGAAAGTGGCAATTATCTGTTCGAGTTTCTTTCCTGTAGTTGACGGCGTGACAATCACCGTATACAAGCGATTAGAACAGCTTAGTCGTCTGGGACATCAAACAATACTTTTTTGCCCCAACTATCGCCCCATTGCTCAGATTTATCCTGATTATCAGAATTATATAGGAGAGATTTTGCCAGGAGTAGAAGTAATTAGTTTACCTAGCAGTAAGGCGATCGCTCTGGAGTTTGAACGGGATCTAACTCCTAAGTCTGCCCAGATGATCGATAGGCAACTAGAACAGTTTCAGCCAGATTTAATTCACGTCGATGAAGCGGAAAGACTGGGATTATGTCTGCTCAAGCTACCAGGAGTAAAATATGCCCAACAGCATCAGATTCCCTGTGTAAGCTGGTTTCATACGAACTATATTGATTATCTAGATGATTATTTACAGTTGCCCTTTGGTCTAAATCGCATAGTCAAACAAGTGTTAGGTTCGATCTTTGTCAAAATCTATAATTCCTATGATGTCACCCTAGTTTCTAGTTCGATTACCGCCCAAAAAATTAAACAGCTCGGTATTCGCAACACTTTACAGGCTGAACTATTAGGCTACGATGCCGATCGCTTCAAACAGGTAGCCAAAACCGCGATTTCTTTTGGCGATCGCTATCATCTACCCGACCTGCACAACAAAATCAAGCTGATCTTTATCGGACGCTTAACCCCAGATAAGGGTTGGCATTTTACTTTAGAGGCTTTAGCTCAACTGCCTCCTGAAATAAGCGATCGCCTGGCAATTATCATTGCAGGAGACGGCACGTTAAAAACTGAAGTAGAGCATAAATTACAACAACTAACCTCAGATGTTTATCTGCTGGGCAGAATTTCCCCCCAAGCCATACCCGAATTGCTGACCTACGGTGATATTTTTGTTACTAACTCAGAAAAGGAAACTAGAGGCTTAACGGTAATTGAAGCGGCGGCGGCGGGAATCCCGGCGATCGCCCCCCGTGCAGGGGGAGTAATAGATACAATTGTCGATAGTGAGTCGGGCTGGCTATATCAACCGCAAGATCGGGCAGATTTCTTGAGCAAATTAACTAGTTTAATTACCAATGAAGATTTACGTAAGTCGATGGGCGCGATCGCTAAAGAAGTCGCTCAACAGTATACTTGGGAACAATGCATTGATAATCTGATTGGTATCTGGCAGGCAGAAATTAATAAGAACCAGAAAAATTAGAATTGATCTCTAATCTAAATCGCCAAATGGTGATCGACTTTGAGGTAGTGAATCCCGAAACATCAGAAATTTCAGCCAGAACGATTTACTAACTTCAGTAGCTAAAATATATGATATAGACTTACAAACATCAAAGTTTGTGGTTATCGTGCAGAGGTAATCACCTGATTTCTAAGTTGAAGCAGATTAATTAAAGCCTATGGCTGTCAACGATTTTAAAGATTATTATCAAGTACTCGGTATTAAGAAAAATGCTGGCGCTGATGAGATTAAACGGGCTTATCGTCAACTAGCTCGCAAATATCATCCCGATCTCAATCCTGGTGATAAAAAGGCAGAAGCTCGTTTTAAGGAAGTCAACGAAGCACAAGAAGTCCTGTCAGATCCAGAAAAACGCCGTAAATACGATCAATACGGTCAATACTGGTCACAAATGGGTCAAGGAGGGGCATCGCCGAGAGCGGGCAGTCCTGGAGTCAATGTGGACTTTGGCGGATTTGATTTCGGTCAATACGGTACTTTTGAAGACTTTATTAACGAGATGTTGGGTCGTGGTGCGACACGCAGCACAAGAAGTTATAGCACTTCATCCAGAGGCGCTAGCTACGGAAATATGTCTGCTCCAGATAGCGAAGCTTCTCTTACTCTCTCTTTCTCAGAAGCTTTTCATGGCACACAAAAGCAGTTTCTTTTGGGTAATGAAACCGTAAAAGTAAGAATCCCCGCGGGAGCAAAGTCGGGGAGCCGCTTACGAATCAAAGGAAAAGGACAGACTAGCTCTCTTTCGGGACAGCGAGGAGATTTATATCTTAATATTCAGCTTCAGCCCCATCCTTTATTCAAATTTAAAGGAGATAACTTGGTAGCAGAAATACCGATTACTCCCGAAGAAGCAGTTTTAGGAGCCTCAATTACCGTCCCGACACCTGATGGCAAAGTAGAGTTGAAAATCCCTCAGGGGGTAGATTCGGGGCAATCTCTACGGCTCAAAGGTAAAGGCTGGCGTAAGTCTAATAGTCAGCGCAGCGATTTGATGGCGCAATTAAAGATCGTAACTCCCAAGGATCTGAGTTCAGCAGAACAAGAATATTATCAAAAGCTGATGCAGGCAAGTAGCTTTAATCCCCGTCGTAATTTATCTGGATTGTGATACTCGAGCCGAAAGCTGGTAGCCCGCTAGGGCGGTCTGAGCCGATAGGCTCTGCGCTTCCCAGTCGTCTTACGACACGAACGCTTGAGAAGCGTTCTGCCCCCCTAGGGGGTGCTGGGCATAAGCCCTGTTGCGCAAATGCGCTGCGCTAAGAACAGTAATTTAGTATTAGGGTAGTACTCAAGCCGCCAGGATTAAGATATAAATGAATCGTCAGTAAATCCCACGCTACTCATGTCTGAAAACAGCAATTACAACGATTCTGGTGCAGAGTTTGAGGACGATTTATCCCCAGGCAATAATGATAAGTCAAACAGGTTAGATGATTCTTGGTTGAATATCGAAGTAAATGTTCGGGCTAACCAGGTAGATTTGCTCCAGGGTTTTGAAGCATGGTTGCGTTTGGGTTTACTCAGTCAAGGGCAGATTAAAAAAATCGCCCGTCAGCGTTTGAGCTGTGCTTTGCCTAGTCCAGAAGTTCCTGAGCCAGTTACGATGCCGCCAGTTTCTACTGCTGCTCCCACGCTAGTTGCTGCTACTCCCAATGCTTTGCAGGAAATCTGGCACAGTTTTCTCGATGAATTAAGTATTCGCTGGCTACTATTTTTGGGCATTTTTTTGGTGGTGGTTTCATCGGCAGTTTTAGCTGCGAGCCAGTGGCAAAATTTTCCTAATTATGGACAATATATAGTACTGCTGACCTATACTCTCAGCTTTTGGGGGATCGGTTTTTGGACGGGTAAACAGAATAGTTTGCGATTAACTTCTCAGACTCTCAAAGCGATCGCCACTCTGTTGATACCGATTAACTTCTGGACAATTAATCATCTAGGTCTAGGAAATAAACCTCTAGAATGGGGCATTATTGCTGCTGCGGCAATTTCTTTGTTGGGTAGTAGTTATCTTTCGTTGCAGAGTAATAAAAAAGTGTTTGCTTTAGGCACGCTTTTTTGGCTTTTAAGTCTGTTGCATTTATGCTGGCAACTGCCATTTTTGCCATTAATAACTGTTTATAGCAGCATGGTGGCGATTTGCTGTATTGAGCGCCAATTATTACGGCGACAGTGCCGATATCCGCTGCTGACGCTATTTTTTGCCTTAGCAGCATGGTTATTATGGCTGACAAGGCTTGTGATTACGGCAACTGACTCTTTTCCTCAGTGCAGTTTGGCGATCGCCATCTTTGCCTGGCTAGTTTGCGATATTTATCTCGGTCAAGGGAGAAGAAGGAAAGTTATTGCCCTCAAACGCAAGTCGGCAGCGATACTCAATGCTTTAGTCGGCAAAATAGCTAAGCTCTGCTGTATTACACTTTTTTGTCTGAGCTGGTTGGTTTCACTCAATGCTGGGTTACAGGAATCATCTCTCTACATTTACCAAACTGTAGGTATTAGTTTTTTAGCAATCAATTTGTTTAGTCAACGTCTGAACCTCTATTGGCAAAAGCGAGACTTAACCACCATTTTCTTGATTGGATTGCAGACTCTATATGTCTGTAAGGAATTAATTCCCGACAGCTGGCGTAGCCAGGCTCTAAACACAGCAGTCGTAATCAGCAAGACGGAGTATTTCCCTGAGTCTGTTTTTGGCGTAACTCTCTTTCCTTACATCATTCTTTGGGTGCTGATCGCATCCTGGCTATACGACCAGGGCAAAAGGTCTTTGGGCTTACATAGTGAATGGTTAACTTTATTTTTGGGTATAGTTTTAACCTGTCTCAGCTTCTCTAATCCCACCTGGCGATCGCTAAATCTGGGCTTATCTACTTTAACTTTGGGTTACGTCGGGTTTATTCGTCACCCAGTTAGAAGCAGTCTGGTTTATCTAACTCATCTGTTGGGGTTAATTACGATCATCAACGGCATTAATTTGGTTTTCGCCGATCTCAATCAGCTTGCTTGGGGATGTATCACTCTGGCTCTAATGACGGTTGAATGGACGATTTATTTGACACAAATTAATCAGCGTAGTGGTCAAATTTTGACTTTAATTAATCGAAGCTGCTGGTATTTTGGCTTACTGTTGAGTGCCGTTAGCTATGTACTCTTACTTGAAGCTAGGGCTAGCTACTGGGGTTTGATTTGGTTAGCAGCACCAGTAATGTTGACTTTGATTGGTAAGTATAGCCGTCAGATCCAGCAGCGTCGCCTCGCAACTGTAATTAGCTGTATTGCTTTAATTTCAGTTCAGCTATTAGTATTTGAGCCTGTGCCAGCACGTTTGGTCGCTCTGCTTGTCGCCACAGGATTGATGATGCTGAATGCCTTCAACCTCCGTCGTCTTCCTGTTGCCCTAATTCATTTAGGTCTGGCGATCGCTTTGGTGAGCAACATCCTGGATCTGCTGATCCCTCATCCTGCTAACTATTACGGACATTGGTTGGTAATCGGAGCCTTAGTAATTCTCCTGTTACATCGTCTTAGACTGTATTTACGCAAAACTATCGATACGCCCAAGTTTGGTTATATTTCCCAGCGTAATGCCTTTGGTATTTTGGGTGTTGGTAGAGAAACCAGAAACTTTAAATTGGTGGGCAAGTATCTTCTGGCTACAGACTATTGGGGAATCGGCATTATGGCAGTAGAAGTGCTGGCGATCGCCATCACCTATCTGTTTTTATCTCAACTGAGCATAGATCAGTATTTCTGGCATTTTCTACTCACTACGGGCTTGCTTATCGGCTCTATGTGGTGGCGTTATCGAGCCAAACCCAACAACCTAGTTTTATATACTTTGACAGGACTGATTGGCGTATCTTCTGCAGGAATAGTTCGGCTGTTATGGGGCGACACCATTGCTTTAGCTACCGTTAATATTCTGCTCGGATTAGTTGCTCTGGTCATAATCGCTCTAGTCGCTCAAGGAAATTCACCCTGGAGCAAGCTCAATTTGGCTCTCGTGCCTATAACATATGCGGCTTTAGGAATCTGGTGGCGCATCTCAGACTTCAATGCCTACACGGGACTATTAACCCTGGGGGCGGCATTTATCTTCATCAATACTCAACCTCAAAATCAGCTACTTGATCGACTTACCAAATATTTGGGTTTTGCAGGCATCTCTTGGGGAACTTACGAGTTGGTTATCTATCAAATGCAGCGTGGATCAGGGGGGAGTGCCGCTGATGCTCTGACAATCCTGAGCTTGGTTGCTGCGGCGATCGCCTTTAGCTATCGTTTAGGAGCCTATATAATTTCATCTCAAGGCAAATCAAACAGGCTGTTTAATCTTAGCCTCAACCAAGTTATCCTTATTGCTCATCTTCATTGGGCTGTTAGCAGTATCCTGAAAATTATTGCCGCAGGAATCGCGATCGAAACTAATACTTCCCGCCTGAGCTTAGTTAGTATTGCTACCAGTCTATGCTTGGGCATGTATGCCTTAATTCAGGCTAGAGAGGGGAATAATAATCAGACTGAGAACAAGAAGAACCATGATTGGTGGGTTTATGTTGGCTTGGTCGAAATTGCCGCAACATTGGTTTATAGTCGTCTTATTATCAGCAGACTAAGTCTGTTCGATCCTTGGCGAATTGTCTTCACCTGCGCCGTGGCTTTATTGATTTATCAGATACCCTGGCAAAATTTTGGCTGGCGCTCGACACCCTGGCAACGCGCAGCTCTTGTTACCCCCGTACTTATGGCTTTGGTGACGGCAGAGGATATTTCCTACTTCAATCTGCTGCTTGTAGGGGTGTTTTATCTCCGCATTGCCTATAGCCAAAGAAACATCCGCTGGAGCTATGTAAGTTTAGGACTATTTAACTGGCTGGCAATCAGACTGGCAATCTCAACCAATCTTGGCTTAATGGCGATCGCCTCCATCGTCGGTGTTTCCCTTTTATATATTGCTCAACTCGATCCATATTTGCAGCAGCAGCGCCAGCAAAGGCACTATCTAAGGCTGTTGGGTAGCAGTCTAATCTGCACTGTGGCTTTGTGGGAATACCCAGGCTGGATTCCAGGAGCGATCGCCTTTGGCTTTATTTTTCTCGGTTTGGGCTTAAGAATTAGAGCCGTGCTTTTTACGGGCACAATTACGCTGGTTATTACCGTCTTGCATCAGCTAATTATCCTCATATTCACCTACTCCTACCTTAAGTGGCTTGTCGGACTACTGGCTGGTATCGGTTCAATTGCGATCGCCGCTGGATTCGAAAATAAACGCGACCAGGTTTCCCACCGACTCAAAACTTATCAAGGCAAACTACAAAACTGGCAGTAAAAAAGAGGCAGGCATTCTTTCTTTTAGGTTCGCTGCCGATAAATACTTTATTATTCAAAGCTAGTGAATTTTAATGGCGCATTTGGAGCTGCTAGAATGAGAAAAATGCAGCTTGATGTGCAAAACCCGCAATTTCTTCCCATTTGGCATCAATTATAGACGAATTTGAAGACTGACTGCTTACGTTTAAAAATAGGTAAACGCAAAAAGTAATAACTCCAGCTAATATTATTCTCTCCAACATCTTATTGTATTCCCTTATAACTCCCTGTATCTATTATGTCTTATTTATGATAATTGAGCTATGGCTTAAAGCTTAATTTATGTTACTTTATGGCATTTTTAAATAACATTAAAGTACAGTACATATTGAACAACCAACCATGGCACAAGCTTTGCCCTTCAGTGATACTACTGAGCGCGACTCTGATTCTACACTGGAAAATATTAAGCTCAAGCTAACAACTTAAAGTTCTGTTGACAAAAAGTTTACAGAACTTTAACAAATATCTATCTAGGCTCAATCTGAGACAGCTTTTTGTTCGGGCTATCTAGACTCGAAAACATTACTTTTGCTGCCGTAACTTCTTTTCTTGCGGCGATTCAGGCGTAATTTCTGACGCAAAATCAAAGCAAAGAAGCCAAGATCTTCGACTAAGTATCTTCTCCACAGTCGTCCTGGTTCCATCAATAGGCGGTAGAGCCACTCCAAACCAGCAGAACTCATCCAGGCAGGAGCTCGGCGGAGATTGCCCGCTTCAAAATCGATAGTTGCGCCGATGGCAAAAAAAGTCTTAATTTGAGTTAGAGATGAGCGATATTGACCAATCCATTTTTCTTGTTTGGGAGCGCCAACGCCTACCGCTAAAACATTTGCCCCAGAGCTATTTACCAGATTGACAATCTTTTGACACTCAACGGGATCTTGTTCAAAGCCAAGAGGAGGAGAATAACACTCAACTACAATGTTGCGTCCAACTTTATGATTGATTCGCTGGCGCGCTTTTTCGGCAACTCCTTCCATGCCCCCCAGTAGAAAAATTTTGACGCTAGAATCTGAACCGTAACGCTGATAAAAAGCAGGAAATAAATCTGACCCCGAAACCTTTTCGTGGATTGGCTGCCCCAAGAAACGCGAGGCATAAATGATTAGTTGGCTGTCGCAAACTCGATAGTCGGCATCTTGGTATACAAGATAGAATTCTCTATCTTTCTGAAGCTTTACCAAATGGTCTACATTGGGAGTAAATACTACCCCGCCGTGCTTGAGTTCATCTAACAGCTCATACATACCGATATTATCAATCGGGATATCTAGTATATCTACTCGCGAATGGTTCATCTCTGTTTCTACTGTTTCTGCGATATCTGTAGTTGGGGACTGGTATTTACTCAATTGCAATACTCTTAACTTTGCTTACGATTAATATTTATATTTGATGCACCAATCCTGTTTGGTTAGATATTAGGAGCATTAAGGCAAAAATACTGAGAAACTAAAATGTAGTATTAACTTTTCATATCGAATGTAAGACTTACAATTAGAGATAATTAGCTAGGCGAATAGGCAGCTACCAAAATAAGCTGGTTGCAATCTAACATATCGTAGTTAAATTATTAGCCTCCTAAATGTACAGATATGGTGCGAATTAACCTAAAACTGCGGTTTACAGGTCTAGTCATTTTCACATAAGTACATATTACAGTATGCTTCCTTAATTTAGCTTTGCGACTATGTAATTATTCAGTAAAGTTTCGTATGTCAAAAGGTCTTCTACTGTAATACACAAATTTCTCTCAGTATTGATACTGAATAACAGTTTGAGGCGATCACGACCGGGGCTGCCAGGGGGTTCTAGTTGGGCGATCGAGCGAGCAGTGTCGCTATCGTTGAGCGGTTGAACTATGTTAGCTTGGGTGGCTGCGGTGCGGGTAACTAGACGATCGCCATCCCAAAAAACTTCAGTTGTAGTATCGGTACTGAGTTCGCCAATGATTAATTCAATTGAAGTCTGATTAGGGCGGGAAGCGCCCAAAACTAGCTCTTTTACCTTGGCTGTCGGGTAAGCCTGTCCCTGATCGATAATGGGATGCCAGTCATGGGCTTTGGTTCGTCGATTCCAGTAGCGGATACCGTAACTATGATAGAGAAAGTCCTGTACTTCAATGCTTTGAGCTACCTGTAGTGCGCCGACAGCGATCGCTTCTAGGGGTTGCTGATTCTTGATGAAATCTTCATCAAAATAGGTTGTGATCCACTGTTGAACTGCGGGAATCTGAATTGAACCACCGACTAAGAGGACTGCGTCGATCTCTGCTGCGGCGACTCCGTTTAGTTGAGCCTGTTGCAATAGCCCAGTGACTAAATTATCGAGTCGGGCAAACAAGCCTTGCTGAGTCAAAATGTCTTTAAAGCGATCGCGATCCAAACTTAATTCATAGGTTCCTAAAGTTTCGTCATCAAAATAAACCTCTTTCGCTGCGGTTTTCTGAGACAGAGCAATTTTGAGCCTTTCAGCCAGACGGGTAGTTAAAGTAGACTTCTCTACAGATTGAGTTGTGGCGAAATAATCTAGCAGCCAGTTATCGAGGTCAGCACCGCCTAAGTTTTCCCCCGTCTTCGCAATCACCTTTGCCGTTTGTTTTCGCTGTGCTGTGTTTTGCCCCAACATCCGCTGCCCCCACTTAAGCAAATAGCCAGCGGCAGGTTGCTCCGTTGGCAACTGTACGAGAGATAAGTCAATCGTTCCCCCTCCAAAATCAATTACCAGCAGGGACTTACAGTCTGTTACCCGATAGCCTAAAGCCGCTGCGGTTGGCTCATCGAGAATGCTTACCTGTTCTACTGCCAGAGATTGACAGACACCCATGAGCCATAGTCGGTAAGACTCAAAACTATCTACAGGAACGGTTAAAACCAATGACTTGACTGCTCCTACTGTTGTTTGCACCCGAGTCAATATATCTTGTAGAAACCATGTTCCCACCTGCTCAAAAGAGATTTTAACTCCATCTAATTCGGGTAAAAAACCCTGAATTTTGGCGCCGATTCCCCGTTTGAAATTAGCAAAGAAACGAGTGTCCCCAGACAAATCCAAACCGCGATCGCGCACCTCTTGACCGACAATTACTTTCCCCGCTGCCGCATCCTCTACATAAACCAAACTAGGAATTAAAGGGGGGCGATCGCTAAATTGCTGAGAGATTCCAGGCAGCCTGACTAACTCGGCTTTACCAGTGACCGTGTTCCAGCGGGCGATCGCTGTGTTGCTCGTGCCAAAATCAATCGCCAAAGAGTTGGGTTGTGGGGAAGTTTGTTCCATAGTCTAAATCAATAATCAAGGCTTGTTGCCAATTAGTTTATCGCTTTTATCGGGCGGGAAGTTATTAATAGCAGTTTTGAAACTACTGTAAGTCAGTGGGAGAGGGAACTCCGATGAGCAGCCTACAGTCAGGCTATGATAAGAAAGTATGACTAATTAAATAGTAAAAAAAACTAATAATGAACCAGAAAAGATTTCTAGGTAAAGTGGCTAGCCACGCTACGGCGCTTTTTTTAGGAGTTATTTTGACTTTTAGCACCGTTAGGGTAATGTCTTCCACAGCCTACACGCTAGCCCCCGATAATACGGTAAATAATAGTAATCAGATTGCACTTTCAGACGAACCGAAGCTCCAGGCTCAAGCGCCTCCCAGTTCTGGCAGCTTTGTGGCTGCGGCAGTTGCCAAGACGGGTCCTGCTGTGGTCAGAATTGATACTGAAAAAACCGTCGCTAGCCGCGCCGAACCCTTCTTTGAAGATCCCTTCTTTCGAGAATTTTTTGGCGATCGCTTTGGCGCGCAAATTCCCAGAGAGAGACAGGTTCGGGGACAGGGTTCGGGCTTTATTACCCAGGCAAATGGTACTGTCTTGACCAATGCCCACGTAGTCAGTGGGGCAGATCGAGTAACAGTCACTCTCAAAGATGGTAGAGAATTTGAGGGCGTAGTTAAAGGGACAGACGACGTTACGGACTTGGCTGTAGTTGAGATCCAAAACTCGACGGGGGATTTACCCATTGCACCTTTAGGTAATTCGAGCGATATCCAAGTAGGGGATTGGGCGATCGCCGTAGGAAACCCTGTCGGCTTAAACAATACTGTAACCCTAGGTATTATCAGCACCCTAACTCGTTCTTCAGCTCAGGTCGGTATTCCCGATAAACGGATCGACTTTCTGCAAACCGATGCGGCAATCAACCCAGGTAATTCAGGCGGACCCCTGTTAAATGAACGAGGAGAAGTAATTGGGATTAATACTGCTATTCGCCCTGATGCCAACGGCATTGGTTTTGCGATTCCCATCGACCAGGCAAGAGAGATTACTGATACTCTGGCTGCGGGCAGACAGGTTCCTCATCCTTATGTTGGGGTGCAGATGCGGACTCTAACCCCAGAGCTAGCGCGGCGCAACAACAGTAATCCCAATTCTCCCTTCACTATTCCTGAAGTACCAGGCGTTCTCGTCTTGCGAGTATTGCCCAATACCCCTGCCGAAGCAGCAGGTTTGCGTTTGGGAGACGTGATTACGGCGATCGATGGTCAACCGATTGATGATGCAGCCCAGCTACAGTCTATTGTTGATGGCAGTGGCTTAAACAAAGGTCTGCAATTTAGCGTTATTCGCGGCGATCGCAATTTGAAACTAAGAGTAGTTACTACTCAGCTACAGGGAATGCCTCAATCGTAATCTTTTGTTGATTCCTCCTCCTGGCTGGAGGAGGATAAAAAATAAATTTTTAAGCGAAAATCATGACCGAATACACACCAGAAAGAGTTTTTGGCAGTACCAAAGGGTTACACATCGAGTTTAGATCTAAGGAAGACGCACAGAGCTTTTATCAAGAGGCATTAGAATTTGGTTCTCGTGTAGAGCGGCATGCTCATTTAGTAGTTATGCTCACTAGCAAATATGCTGCGTCTGAGGAAGATAATTAAACATGTTTCCCTTGACGGAGATTTATACCTAGTTCTTTCCTCAGAGAAGATAAAGGTATTTCCCAATAATCCTCAAAACGGCAGTTTAAGAGAAATTTTGCCTTTTTTCCCAGTAGTTGCCCTCGATTTAAGTTGGCTCGAATCTGTTTAAACTGTCGAGGTGCCATAATTGGATATAAAATCCTGGCTATTTTCAAGCCCAGTGCCTGCCCGCTGCTGTATTTTTGCTCCACTGCGAAAGCAAGTACTCCAATTTCCCCTGCATAAGAAGTATCAAAGTCTAATAGCAGATGAAACATATCGTGGGTAACAGCGTATCTTAAAGCAAAAACATTCTTCTCAGCTATGTCTGCTAACTCAGGGCTGATGTTAAATGGCTGAAGCTGATGACGCTGCATGTAGCTGGCATATCCATAGCCAAATGTGCCAGGGGGTAACTGAATGAGCTGCGATAGATTTATTGGTGGATAGTAACCTCTGACTTCTTCTAGCTGTTGGGCAATGGCTGGGTTGGGTTTTGCCCCCAAAGCCTCGGCTTTTAATAGAGCAAAATCTCCTAAGTTGCCATGACGATAAGCTTGAAATCCCTGGTATAAAAGTGGCAATCTAATATCCATAGTCTTCATTTATAGCCAGACCTTAGCTAGTAGAATCTTCTGCTAACATAATTCTAGTTAATTCCTCTCTCAAAGATAGCGGCTTGTATCCCAAGGCAAAAGCCTTACTGCTGTCTAAAGATGTGTCGGGCGATCGCGGTGCTACCATAACGACATCTGCCTGTTTACCTGGCTTAATTATGTCTGTGGGTAAGTCTAAAATATCTGCTAGCAACAATCCTAAGTCATAACGCGAAATACGATCTTTGCCGCCCAAATGTAAAATTCCCTGCACCTGTTTTTCCACCGCCAATAATAATCCTTGAGATGCGGCGCTACCGCTGGCGGGAGTGCGATATTCATCGGTAAACAAATTAATTTCTTTTCCCGCTTTGAGGCTACTCACCATTCCCTGCAAAAAGCTGGGAGAGACTGGGGAAGGCACGCCAAACATCAGAGGCATACGGCACAGGGCAACCTGGGGATATATTTCCGCCATTTTCTGTTCGGCGATCGCTTTTTGTTCGCCATAATAGTTAATTGGACAGACAGAATCTTCTTCTTTGTAAAGCGGGTTTTGACCATCAAACACCAGATCCGTAGAGGTAAAGGCGCAGGGAATATCACGTTCACCGCAAAGACGGGCAACGTTCACCGCAACACCGACATTGATTGCATAAGCTGCTTCGCGATTTGTCTGACAGAAATTGGGCTTGGAGGCAGCAGCAGTATGAATTACCGCGTCGGGATCTACCTGTTTAAACAGTCGATCTAACGCCGCAAAATCGGTTAGGTCAGTCTGATGTAAAGCTGCTCCAGGAATTGTTACCTGATGGGTAAAGTAAGTTCCGTGTACTTCCCAGCTTGCTTGAGCCAGTTGACACAAGTTCCAACCTAGGAAACCACTTGCCCCTGTAACCAATAGTTTCTTCATTGTTCAATTTTATAGTCAGATCTGAGTAACTATATATTGTCTTCCGTAAAAGTAGGAATTGGTCTAAGATTTAAAGTTAAAAATAAAATACTTATTTGATTGCGATCGCCAAGACATGAATTTACCAGCAAACAACCCATTAGGCAATACATTTACAGTCAACGAGGGAGAGAGTATTGAAAATGGAAGTAGATTTTCTGACGCTAATGATAAAAATATTAACAACGGTACGATTTTAAATAACGGTCAGATATTTAATTTCAACTTTATCGATAACTTTGGCAACATCGACAACAATGGGACTCTAACGCACCGTGATGACGAAATAAATAATTTCGGGAATGTTACTAATAACGGTACTTTAACAAATTCTGCTCGATTTAATAACTCAAGTAGTTTTATTAATAATAGCCTGGTTCGGGTCTTCAGCCCTTTTAACAATACTGGCACCGTTCAAAACTTTGGTAATTTTTCTGATTCTGGAACTCTGACAAATGGCGGAACTTTTGAAAATGAAAGTGGAGCTTCTTTTACAAGTAACTTAATCAATGAAAACGAAGCTTCATTTACTAATAATGGTTTTACAGATGCTAGCATCGTCAACAATGGCATTTTGACCAACAATAATACTTTTAGTCTCGCACGCAATTCTTTTAGAAATAACAATACCTTTGTAAATAACGGCACTTTTAACAGCGATCGCGGAATTATAAATTTTGGCTCGATTGAAAATAGCGGTACATTTATTATTGACACCCGTAGTAGCATTTTCGCTACTGGAAGTTTTACAGGAAATCCTTTAATCATTGAAGAAGGTAGATTAAATTCACAAGACTTTTTGGTTGATACCGACTTTACTCAAAACTCTGGCTTGTTTTTTGTGGCAACTTTCTTCGGTGTTAATAACGAGAGTGTTTCAGCTTTTGAAAACGATCGCCCTTTACTTACAGTTACAGGGAATTTTAATCTTAATGGTGGAGACATAGGATTTTCTGGTGGTATACGTGACTTAGATCTTGGTACTTATACTCTTGTAGATTTAACTGATGGAACTCTAACTATAGATGCTACGGTATTAGCTAACGCAGATGATAGTATCGATCGCCTTGATACCGAAGAGAAAGATTTTGAACTTGTACAGCAGGGTAACGATCTACTTTTAACTATTGAAGAGTGTTTTTTGACGGGGACTCGTATTCTATCTGAGACTGGCTATAGAAAAGTAGAAGATTTAGCGATTGGCGATCTGGTGCAAACTGCTGACGGTGAACTAGAGCCTGTAAAGTGGATTGGCTATCAGAGTCGTCAGCCAAATCAAATCAAAAATCCATTGCGGGGTTATCCGATTCTGTTTAAAGCGGGTTCTTTAGGTCATAATTTACCCCTCAGAGATCTTTATACTTCTCCCGATCACGCTCTGCTGGTAGATGGACTGTTGATTAATGCAGGAGCATTGGTTAACGATATTTCGATTATCAAGACTGAACCTACCGAACCTTTTTGCTATTGGCACGTAGAGTTAGAGCATCATGCTTTACTTATAGCCGAGGGGACAGCCGCCGAGAGCTTCTATCCCAACCGTGAAGATCGCCTAGCTTACGATAACGGTTTAGAATACGACGAGCTATATCCCTTTGGTAACAGCCAGTTAATGCTCTATCCTCTGGATTATCCTCGTATTAGTAGCAAAAACAAAGTACCGAGATATATCTGTCAGAAGTTGCAGCAAATTGCCCAAAAACGAAATCGAATTAAAGATTTGGCAACTGCTTAGTTAAATTTGACGATTTATTTATGATTTGCGATCGCCTGTTCGATTCATCAACAGAGATCATCTGCAATGCCATCTTGTTTTAAACATCTAAAAAAGCTAACTCACATCAGACATTTTCAACATATAGTTGCTCTAATTGACTCGGTGTAATTGAGCCTACAGGTATAACTTTAGTGGTGGCGGGAGTAAGCTGCAAATCTTGATATTGTGCAAAAGCCAGGTTGTTTAAGCTAATAGATATATCTATCGGAGAAGCTGCTAACAGGTTGCGGATTTCCGTAGCAATTACATCTGTTTCCGTAGCAGTTAACTGTCCGCTTATCGTGCCTAGTCGCAAATAGAAGTCATTATCCACTGCTTCAGGGGTAGCATGATATTTGTGCAGTAGATTGAACTGTTGAAAACTATAACGATGACGATCTATAGCCAGAGTGATAGCGCCGTCTTGCCATGACCAACCAATCAAAACAGGTATAGTTTGTTTGTCGGCTGACTGGAGGACAAAAGAGCGATCGCCTGGATGCTGATTACGACTTAGGAAGTTGTAGTCACGATCTCGCTGGTATCCCCCAAAACGTATCATTATAGGTAGCTCTATTTGCTGTTGCAGGTAGTTCACCACCCCAGAAAAATTGATCGCTCTGACTTCTTGCCTGCTTGCTTTAAACCACTGGCTAATTACTGATTCGTTTGCTCTTAATCCTTCGCAACCAATAATTGTGCCGTGGACTTGTGCCATCTGGTAGGGAATAAATTTATTCTGAAGTAGCTGATGGTTGGCAAGCTGAGTTTGCAATTTTGCAATTAAATCCTGCATTTCATGGGGTTTATCACCATAAAAAGCAACAAGACTGACATTAGTGGAATTGTTCATCGCTTTACTAGCTTTGTCCATAATAATCTGGCATTTATTCCTAGTTTTAACTGCGATCGCTTTACCCAAAAGTATCTGAATAATTTGACCTTTGGTTAAATAGACTAACAGTGCAACTAACTCGCCGATATCTTCCGCTAAGAATAAATTTCGATCGCCAGTAAAACATTTACCGCCAATAGACACTTGCCTTAATCTAAACTTAAACAGAACGTGCTTCTATGTGTTTGGTCTATGAAAGCGATCGCTCGTATTTAGCTTGGCTCTGAATTAATGCAGATGGTTCACGAGTACATAGAACAGACTTAGATGTAGCTCGGAGAAGTAACACCATGACTATTGACTGGACAACATTTGCCATTCGCCTCCTAGTCGGATTTTTCTTGGCGGTGGGGATTGGTATCGAACGACAGTGGCTCAAAACGCGAGCCGTATTAAAAACAAATGTCTTGGTAACTCTAGGTTCGGCAATGTTTGTTATGTTGTCAATTATGACTCCAGGAGACTCCAGCCCGACGAGAATTTCGGCGCAAATCGTCTCAGGAGTCGGGTTTTTGGGTGGTGGGGTAATTTTGCGGGAAGGAGCAAGCGTCAAAGGCATTAACACTGCGGCAACTCTTTGGTGCGCCGCGGCAATTGGGACTTTAGTTGGTTCGGGCTTTCTGGTTCAGGCATATGTCAGTACGGTGATTGTCGTTGGTGCTAACTTGCTTTTAAGACCACTAGTAGAAGCTTTTAAACAACGTCAAGATGTGGTTCATCCCCTACCAGTTGAAGAATTGCCTCTGATCGAACCCCAAACCAATCTAACTGAAATAGCGCCAGGCGATCGCCCTCAAAAATATAGCTGTGATATAACTTGTCCTGTTGACTCGGAAGTAAACATATTAAAGACACTGGCAGATTTTGGTCAGAATAAAAAATTGCTTTTAACAGAGCTTGAAAGCAACAGTCTGTCTCAAGCATCTACTACAGTAGATAAAAAGATTAAAGTTACAGCTAAGTTTTTGGCTCAAAATAATTCTACAGAAGTAGAGAATTATACGGAAATAATCGGGCTGCTTAAGGCAAAAACTGACGTAGATTCTGTAAGTTGGCAATTAGTTTAGGTAAATTTGCTCAACTCTCTTTTAAATAAACTCAGGATATGCACGTATAAGAACATATCTTGTTTTGATTAAGTTCCTGGAAAATGCGGTTGTTCTTTGTCAGGGAATTTAGATAAATTGTAATTGTCTTATAGCCTCAGCACATCACATTAAATTATTCCTGGAAATATTTTCAGCTACTAGCATTAGTCCGTCGCTAGTTCAAATTTTGCTGACTGAAGCAGACCTAAAGAGCGCTGAAATTTTGGGAACAATTTGTTATGTCTTGGCGCAGTTTTGAAGCTTTCTATTCCTGGTAGTTATCTTGCTAGTCCCACAATGTTAAACAAGCGCCTAAATCTCACCCATAAAAACTTTTTACTATCTTTATATATCATTACTCTGGGAGTCTTGGTGCCGATTGCCTATTGGCTAATTAATGCCGAGCATCAGCCATCTTTGGGCAACGGGGTACAGCAGCCAATCCAACAGAGAATTAGCAGCGGTGAGAAGATTCTCGTTACGGCAAATAATAGCGTTGCCAAGCAGTCAGGAGTCCAAGCCTTCGCCGATGGCGACTATGTTACCGCTTTAGAGCAGATTAATACTTCTTTGAAAAGCGATCGCAACGATCCAGAAGCACGGATTTACCTTAATAATACTCTAGCGGCGCAGACAAAAGATCCTTATAAAATTGGTGTCAGTGTCCCCATTGGCGGCAATTTAGATGTCGCTAATGAAATCCTGCGAGGCGTAGCTCAAGCTCAAGAGGAGACAAACCAGGCGGGGGGGATCGATGGCAAGTTGGTGATGGTCAAAATTGCCAATGATGATAACGACAGCGACAAAGCGATCGAGATTGCGGAAAAGTTCATCAAAGATAAACAAATTACGGCGGTAATTGGACACAACAGCAGCAATGTCTCTACCGAAGTAGCTCCAATCTATCAAGCAGAGGAGTTGGTGATGATCACTCCCACAAGTTCGGCAGCCGATATACCCAAACTGGGCGAATATATCTTCCGTTCTACTCCTAGCACCAGAGGTTTGGCGGAACCCTTGGCTGATTATGCAGTGAATACTTTGGGTAAAACCAACATCGCTATTTGCTTTGATTCCAACTCAGCCGCAATTACTTCTTTCAAAGATGAGTTTACCTACTCCGTATTTAACCTGGGGGGCAAAATTGCTAACGTACCCTGTGATTTTGCCGAACCCAAGTTCCTGGCAACCGAAATACCCTCCCAAGTAGTTAGTAGCGGTGCCGATGCATTACTCCTTGCTCCATCCCTCCGCAAAATCGATGAGGCGATCGCCGTTGCTCAAGCCAATCAGGAAAGAATACCCCTGCTGGGTAGTCATACCCTCAATAACTATAATCTGCTCCAAGAAGGAGCGAGTGCAGCCAAAGGTATGGCGTTAGCCGTTGCCTGGAATCCTTTAGTCGAACCGCAGAACAAATTTAATCACAATGCCAAGAAACTTTGGGGCGGTTTAGTTAGCTGGCGTACCGCCATGGCTTACGATGCGGCACAGACTATTTTTGCGGGACTAAAAATACAGCAGACGCGATCGGGATTGCAACAAACTTTGCATAGTCCTGATTTTGTTGCCGAAGGAGCAACCTCCAGTATCAGTTTTCTGCCGTCAGGCGATCGCAATTTGTCAGGAACATTAATCGAAGTCCAGCCTGGAGATAAGTCGGGTACGGGTTTTGATTTCGTGCCGTTAGCTGCACCTCAACCATAGGTATAAGTCTGCTCCTTATCCTAAGCCGAGAATTTGCCACCATAGTCCACCCCCAATTAACCAGACGGGTAGATAAACCAAGCTGAGAATAAAGCCTAATTTACACCAGGTAGCTGCATCGACATATCCCGCACTAAAGTACATTGGAGCAACTGCCGTACCATAGTGGGTCAAACAACCCGACAGGTTTGTTAAAGCCGCCAAACTCAAAGCAGCATAGACTCCTGGTGTGCCAATCGCGACTGCTACCCCCAAAAAAGCGGGATACATGGCACTTGCCCTCACTGCTTTACTGGCAAAGAAGTAGTTACTGTAGAAATATACTAAGCAAAGAATCAAGAACCCTCCTTGCCAAGACATCTCGCTAACTAGACTGTTCATCATCTGACTAACCCAAGGAATAAAGCCAAACTGATTCAAATAAGTTGCCATAGTTAACAAGATCGAAAACCAGATCAGAATATCCCAGGCTTTATGTTCGTTGAGAATCTCCGACCAGCTCAATACCTGGGTTAGCAGTAATAATGCCACGCCAATTAAGGCGGTTGTAACGCTGGAAATATTGCCTAGGCGATCGCCAAATACCCACAGGCATAATAAAAGACAAAAAGTCACGGTCATTGAAACTTCCGCAGATTTTAGCCGTCCCATTGATCTTAATTTCTGACGAGCAACATGCGCTGCACCAGGAGTCCGATCAATCTCAGGCGGAAAGCAGCGATAAACCACCAGTGGCATCAGGATCAGGCAGATTCCCCCAGGCACCAGCGCCGCCAAACTCCAGCTTAACCAATCAATTTCCACCCCGCCAATCGACGATGCCAGCCTTGCCATTAAAGGGTTTGCCACCATCGCCGTTAAAAACATAGACGTAGTAATTTGCGTCCCCTGAAAAGCGACAAAAGATAAATAAGCTCCCATTCTGCGAGCCGTGCCGTCATGGGGCTGGCTTTGATAGATACCAGATAGAGACTTGACCAGGGGAAAAATAATTCCTCCACTTCTCGCATTGCCGCTAGGCATCACGGGAGACAAAATTAAATCGGTAGCCAACAGACCATAGCTCAGAGAAAGAGTATTTCTACCTAAGATTGCCATAAAACCATAGGCAATTCTAGTTCCTAAGCCAGTTTTGACGATCGCCTTAGCAATCAAAAACGAGCAAAAGGTTAACCAAGATGTAGTGCTGCTAAAACCGCCTAGTCCTTGTTCGATAGTCAGGGTATTAGTCACAAGGGCGATCGCCAGAGCCACCAGCGCCGATGCACCCATCGGCAGGGGTTTAGTAATAAAACTAGCGATCGTGCCTAAGAAAATCGCCAGCAGATGCCATGCCTGAATTGATACTCCCCCAGGGGTTGGCAAACTCCAAAAGAGGAGAAAAACCGCGATCGGTAAAACGACCTGAAAACTGGTCAGATAACGATTAAACAGTTTACTGGCGATCGATAACAAAATGCTGAGAACTATTTTCCCTTCATCTACCAAGAGTTCCAGATTCAATGATTCCCCCTGATGGGTTATTGATGCAGTTCATATCAAAACTTGTCGAGACGAATGGCATTCACCCATGCCATAAATATTCGTCCCAACCATTAACAACCTCCAACAGTCACAGGCAGCACCTTCTGAGGCAAATGTCTTGCCTGACAAAATCCTTTTTCAGACTGGATTGCCTGAGGATAGTGACGATTAACCATTTCCGCCGTAATTGAAGCCTGTCGTGCCATCAACTTGCCTTGCTCCGCAGTCGTCAACTGACCATGAGCATTTAGAACCGAGTTGCCCGTTTTCAGATACACGGGAGCAGCAATTCTGACAATTTCTGGTGCTTCATAAGAACGAATAAACCCCCCCGAAGCAGGAGGATTATCGGTATGGCAATCTAAGGGAATATCCACCGCCGCCCTAATTGCGGCAATCATCGGTAACTGAAGATCTCGTACGGGATTAACGCTATCGGCACCCAACTGCGCCATGAGCTTAACTGAGACAGGATTAGCATAGCCACAGTGCGCCGACACCTTGAAAAAAACGTTTGGAGGTAATTCGCCATCACGACGCATACAGTTAACCACCCAGAGCATCCCTTCGTCATAAATCAAAAAGCCACGCACTCCTAGTTCAACTGCTCGTTTGAGATCTTCGATCGCCCGAATCAACTGCTCTTGTCCTCGGAGGCGATAGCCAATCCTCGCTCCCTGAGCCGATAATACCGTTCCTCCCGTATCATAAGTAGCCCTGGGTCCAGGAGACATTAAAAGCTGGCAACCATAATCTTGACAAAGTTTTACCCAATCAGCAATTTCAGTACGAGTATGACGAAAGATACCAAAAGTCTCCGTAACACGGTTGATCGTAATACCTAGATGTTCCGCCTCTTGTAAGAGACTCTTGGCTGCAACAAGAGAATTAACCGTCGGTACTTCCAAACGAAAATGAGCGCGATCACTGAAAGTACTAGATGATGTGGGTAAATGCCCCAAGTCTTCACCAGGAAAACCGATGGTTTGCAGATATTGTCGGGTTAGGTCGAACATAAAAATTTGTCCTGTTGCTCCGAATATTTTTTACTAGCTAAAAGTTCCCATCGTCGAAACCTATGGGGTTGAAACATGTAGGATCGATCGCGTACAGCGTTCAATCTCTACTTTTGAATGCCTACGTAATGTCTGTTTGAATTAGATCGAAACAAATTATTGCTGGTAAATGTTTTGCTATAGCCTTTCTCAAATTACTGAGGTACATCGCAATTAACAAACTCGCGCGTTCCCTTGCGCCTTACGGCGAACGGTGCAAAGCACCAGCGTCCCGAAGGGACTTTGCCTCGATAGAGGCTGTGGGTCGCTCGTCAATTAACAAAAACCAAGGTTTTGATTGCACCGCCTTAAAACGATAACCGCTATAATACGTGTTTTTTACTATTGAAAATGCACATATTAATGCGAATTAAAATTAAAATTATGCATCGCCGATCAAGACTAAAAATATAGTCCTAAATGCATAAAGTATATTGCTGTTAATTGTTAGAAAACAAAAATATTTAGCTACAGAAAAATATCATTAATATCACAACACGCAAAATATAAATATTGGTCAACACATTTAGCATTTATCATTAATTTATTAGCAGACTTGAATTCAGCCGAAGCCTATTCTCCTTCGAGTACGCAGTTATAGCGGTTCTCAAATCAGTCAGGTAAAAAAATCGCTCGTCAATGTTTAATGTTTAATGCTCATTGTTCAATGTTTAACGTTCATAGTTTTTTTACTTTTATTCCTGATAGGTTATTGCCAAGTAACCAAACTATTGCTGATAGCTTTTTTAACTATATTCACTATCCTCAACAGTACTGCGGCTAGATTAAGAAGAAAGAATTATTTTATTAAGCTTAAATTAAGCTGTTATTACGAGATTGGCGATCGCTATAGTACAAGTACTCATGCAAAATCAATTGCCTAATTAAGGTTGGGGGAAAAGGGAAAAGAGCGATGGCAATGTGTAATTAAGTCTGCTTAGGTACTTACCAGTCCTAACAAATTGATGGCTAGATTTAATAACTGATTTACCTGACTCTCAGACACCTCTCATTCTTTTGCTCAATATTGAAATAGTCATCTAAAAGTCAACGCAATTATGAACCTGACTCAAGAACTAAATCAATTTCAAGCCCAATTTAGAGCCAGTCAGCCAGAATCAATCAAACAAACCATGGCACAGGCGACTACCGACTTGATTAATAGCAAAATTGCCGAACAGAGTATTACTACAGGGCAAAAAATGCCTAGCTTCACTTTACCCAATGCCCTCGGTAAAGATATTGCTCTAGATTTTCTCTTAGCCAAAGGTGCGGTGGTCATCTCCTTCTATCGTGGCGGTTGGTGTCCCTATTGCAACCTAGAACTACGCGCTCTACAAGAAGCATTGCCAGGGATTGAAGCCAACGGCGCAACCCTAGTAGCTATTTCGCCTGAAACTCCAGATACTTCCCTCTCTACCAAAGAAAAGAATGAGCTATCTTTTGAAGTTTTGAGCGATCGCAATAACGTATTTGCCAAGCAGCTTGGTTTAGTCTTTACTCTGCCTGAATCTCTTAGACCAATTTATAATAACTTTGGCATTGATATCCCTGCTCATAACGGCGACTCTAGTTTTGAGCTACCTCTTCCCGCCACCTATGTAGTTGCGACTGATGGCACAATCGCTTATCGTTTTGCCAACGCTGACTATACCCAAAGATTGGATCCAACCGAGATTATCAAGGTTTTGGACGATGTTACTAAATAACCGACAAAATTAAGACAAACCTGCTATCGGGGTCAGGATCCCCGCCGTAAAACGACGGGGCTTGCCCGACCGTTGGTGAATAATTGTTCGCCCCTTAAAAGCATTATGGCAACATTTGTCATTTATCAATGAACGTTCCCATCATAAATCCACATTGATTCTGTATTTCCTGCCTTTACAAAACCGCATTTCTGATAGAAGTGAACGGTTTTGGCATCAGCTACGAGTATTTGCATGTGAAAGCCTTGGTATCGCTGCTGAAGAAGTTTCATGATTTCTCGACCAATACCCTGTCTTTCGTACTCTACATGAACCAAAAGATGAGGATAATAAACAATCAAAAATCCATCAGAAATGGCATTACCAACGCCGACTAGTTGCTCTCTATCCCAAGCTGTAATTAGAGAGTGCGAGTTTAATAGTGCCTGAAGAAGTAGATGAGGTTTACTTGCCGAAGACCATTGATTGCTTTTGTAGATAGGCAGGATTTGTTCAATAGCTAGATCTTGGCGATCGCTAAATGTAATTACAGCCAATGATTATTTCTCTCAATTCAAAAGTATATTTATCACCTCAAACTACTTAAATTAAGTCATAGAGAGGCAAAAGTAGTACAATAATATTGAAATTTTCGGACTTTTACTTAAGATGGCAAAATCCCCAGCAGTTTCTCATTTTGTGGCAGTGAGCGATCTTTCTAAGCCAGCCGATCAACAGGAAGGTATTCTAATCGAGGTGGCGGGAACAGGAGACACGAAGAAGAATCGAGCCAAAGCTTTGGATCTGGTGCAGGAAATGTGGGAAAAGGAAGAAATTGACGTTGATCGCTTTCCCGATGGTTTAACTCCAGACCATATTTTTCATGTACCCTCAAATAGTCCACAAGTAAAATCTACCAAAAAAGTGTCAGACAGTCAGGAATTATTGCCCATCGTTCAAGGCGCACAGGAAATTATTCGGCTCACTAAGCTACAGCTAGACGTACAGGAAGCATCAGAACAGGCAGAACAGTACGTGCCAATTATCAAAGTAGTATTAGAGCGATCGCGCCCTCTAACGGCAGAAGAAAAGGAGTTAGCCAAAGACAAAAAGTATGGCAAAACGATCGAAAAGCTCGGTTCAATTGTTGCCGAGCAAGAAGAATTCCAGGAAAGCTGTACAGGAAACGGTAATTTGGTTTTAAATGCGATCGCCTGGCAGCTAAATCAGAAAGCGGAACCCAAAGCAGATAAAAACTAAAAATATTATCTTTTGTAGGGGCGTATGATAATACGCCCTTACCCATCACATTCGCAGCAGCGGACGCAGATTCGAAACACCGCAATGACGGCAATAATTTCTGCCCCAAATAAGATTTTTTGAGGCGTTAAGCATAGACCCCAGATTAATAATATTGCCCCCAGAACTGCCGCTGATAGCTGAACGATCTCTTCTTGCGAGCGCAAACCCCAGGCGATAGAACCTAAACCCAAACCAAAGAACAAGATGAAGCTCATGAGCTATAGTCTAAAACTCTAACAATAGTTTGATCGTCTTGCAAATAAGATTTTTTAACGGTAAAGCGATCGCTGCCGACTCTGGCAACTTCTAGATCCGTTGCCAGACTTAAAAACTCATCTACAGGGGCAAGGTCGCAGTTTTCTTTATTGGCTGCTGCTGTGCGATAGTGAGTCGGAATAACCATTCTTGGGTTGAGACTCTTGACTGCCTTCTTTGCTTCTTGAGGATTGTAGGCTTTCATGCCTCCTCCCACTGGAGTAAGCAGGATATCCGCGCCGCTGAGCAGGATTTTATCTTCCGTTTCTAAGGAGCCAGCCGCGCCTCCTAAATGGAGAATATTTACTCCCCCCTGAGTCCAGCGCCAGGCAACGTTCTGGCCAAAGCGTCGACCACCTTCGCGATCGTGGGCTAAAGAAAATCCTTGGAACTTAATCCCGCCAAAATTATGAACGCCTCGCTGAGTAATAACTTCAGGATCGCCAGGAACTGCTTCGATCGCTCCTTCATCAAGTAAAAAACTGCTGACTAAAACTACGTCAGGCTGAAGATTAGGAAGATTGTACCCCGCAGTACAGCCAGCAGTTTGATAGGGGTTAACCAGGATCTTTAAACCATTACCCGTAAACAGAAAGCAGGTGTGACCCAAATATTGAATCGTGACTCCATCTGCATCCTGAGCCATTGCTGGACGACGCGGAATTAGACTTGAAGCGATCGCCGTTGCTAGTCCCACACCGCCATAGCGGATTAACTGTCGCCGTTTCATAGTTCTTCTCAACCTAAAGACTGTAAAAAGTTGCGCAATAAAGATTTTCCATTATCCGTCAAAATGCTTTCAGGATGAAACTGCACTCCCTGAAGGTTATGGTATTCCTTATGACGTACCCCCATAATAGTGCCATCCTCTACCCAGGCGGTAATCTCTAGGGTATCGGGCATCGTCTCTGGCTCAATTACCAGACTGTGATACCTCGTTGCCGTAAAGGGAGAATCTAAGCCCGCAAACACCCCTGAATTTTCATGATAGATCGGCGAAGTTTTGCCGTGCATCAATACAGGTGCCGCGACTATCTTACCGCCAAACACCTGACCAATACTTTGATGACCCAGGCAGACTCCTAAAATAGGTGTGGTCGGGGCAAGCTTTTCAATCAACTGAAGCGAAATCCCCGCATCTTCGGGACGACCTGGTCCTGGAGAGATCAAGATGCCGTCGGGCTTAAGCTCACTAATCATCTCCAAATTAATCGCATCATTACGATAGACGCGAATGTCGGCAGCTACTGGTAATTCCACTGCTAGCTCCCCCAAATACTGCACCAAATTATAGGTAAAGCTATCGTAGTTATCAATAACTATAATCAAGTCCGCTTCTCCATTACATCATTAGCATGATACGCGCATACAGCGGAGGAAGCAAGATACAGGCAGCTACCGCTACCGCTGCGATCGCACCGATCAAAACTGCTCCAGCAGCGCAATCCTTGGCTATCTTAGCTAATTCATGATAGTTTTGCTTAACGGTTAAATCCACAACCGCTTCGATTGCCGTATTGACCAATTCTAAAACCATGACGATGGCGCAGGTCATGGCGATAATAGCCATTTCCACTGCCTCAATCTGCAAAAAAGCACCCATGCTCACCGCAAAGATGCCGACAAAAGTATGAATCCGAAAATTTCTTTGAGTGACAAAAGCGTAACAAACTCCAGCCCAGGCATATTTGAAACTTAAAAATAGGTTAGGTGCTACCTGCCAAGCTAGATTGCGGATGATCTTCGGATTAGATTTCGCTGATTCCTTAATAGGAGCAATGGTAGAAGACTTCATATTGGCACTTAATAAAAACTGAGTTGGATTGGCTCTCTTGCTGGATTCAATCATGGTGTAGATCGAATGGTAATCCGTATATGTACTTAATTTATAACGTCATCATAACTCAACAGTTACAAATTGGAATGTCCAGATAGGACAGTATCAAACTAGGTAATCACCTGGCATTAGATATATTTAATAGCTGAATCAATTCCGCCTGTCCGTCTAGCATTTGACGTAAACTCTCGTCGTCGGGGTGATCCCACCCCAGCAGATGTAGCAAACCGTGGCTTGATAACCAGGCTAGCTCCAATTTTAAAGAGTGTCTCTGCTCTCGTGCTTGTCTTAGGGCAGTATCTAAAGAAATGATTATATCTCCCAAATAAAGCGGTTCATTCAGATTTTCAGGCAGGTTTATCGCCGATTCGAGCGCCGCAAAAGCTAGCACATCAGTCGGACTATCAAGTTGGCGATACTGGAGATTGTATTGTTTTATACTGCGATCGCTCGTTAGCTTGAGGCTTAACTCGCACTCGGGAGGTAGCTCGGTAGTTTTACTGAGGTCAGCAAGCCAAGTTTGAAACCATCCAGCCCAATCAAGAGAAACCGCTTCCTCTAAATTCTTAGTTGGCAAATCTCCTTGATAGTCATGTTCTACGTAAATATCACTATTTATCGATTGTCCAACAGCTAGATTCATGCCCGATTATGGTTTGGTTAAATAAGCTAGCCCGACCAAAAGCCCGACTAAACCTACGGTGGTTAAGAAAAAGTGCCACAAAGACTGTCTGCCCTTACGCACCATGTTCCTCATTGCCAATTTAACATAACTGCCTTCTGGCTTTGCCGCCGCGATAGTTTCTCTAATTTCTTGTACCTCATCGCTAGTCGTAGTTTCGACGGCAGTATTCTCTGGGGATATAGTTGCCTTGGAAGCAGGTTGAGAATTAGATTCTGTCATTGTTTAAGCTAATTGAATTTGTTTAAGATTTGTTTCGCTAATACTCATTTTATAATAGTACTCGAACACTCAAAAAACATAGAAATCCGCTAGCTAAGGGGACAGTAAGGTTATCTACGCCTAGTTTAGAGAAGGCTTCACAAGCTGTGGCGACTAAAGCAACCACTACCGCAATTGTCCATACTTGCCAACTGCTACCTTCTACCGTTAGTAAGGTGGCGCTGGTAACGAGGAAAGCTGCTGCTGCCATGGCTCCTGATCCTTCCCAACTTTTAGTTGTTTCTCCTAGGTGATATTTATGTTTTCCAAAGCGTTGCCCGATAATTGCTGCCATACCGTCACCCCACGCCATCGTTAAGATACCAATAACGGCGTATTGAGGTGTATCGCGCCAGAAGAAGGCAGATAATACACCCATGCTGATCGCGTAAAACAGAGTGCCAAAACTTTGTCGTCCCACACTCTCAATGCTGGGCAGAATAGGAATAATATAGGACGTAATGGCGATCGCCGCGGCGATTATAGCAGCACCCACAATTACCGAGCGAGATATATCAAACCACCAAGCCAAAAGAATCACGTTTCCGCTGCCGATGTGAACTACTTTGCGCGTGAGTTCGGGATCGTCTGGCAATAAACGGCTGAGTGCTTCGGCGATAGCTACCAGAATTATTAAGTAGAGAAAGACGGCTGATAGAGGAACAATAAAATTGATTAGAGCGTTGTCAATCGAAAGTAATTCTGGACTATTCATACAATATGTCTAATGTGAATTGACTGAGCAGAAGATTATTAATTATCTGCTTCATTATTCAAACTATTCGCCATCTATATTTATAGATGCTGGGAGTGCATCGCGATCGCTTCTCAAAACCTTAATGTATCGATTATTGTCTGTTACCAAAAAAGTTACGAGCGATCGCGCCTATTTCATCCACCTGTAAGCCATCACTAAGGTCTATGCTCGAACGAGATGATGCTCCAGTAGAGCCTGATGATATCACTTTGTTAATTACGTTTTCGGGGTGAGTTTGCAATATCACAATCCCAGGACCGGTTAATTTAGCGAGAACCAGACCTTCTCCACCAAATATAGAGGTAAAAATGCCTCCCGCTGGTCTAATTTCGTATGTGACTGACTCAGCAAAACCAACAATGCAGCCAGTATCGACCTTTAAAGTTTCACTTGGTTCGAGGTTAATTGCTTTTAAATCACCTCCTGCGGTGATAAAGACTCTACCTTTCCCTGTAAACTTCTGAAATATAATCCCTTCGCCGCCCAAAAAACCGCTCATACCTAAATTCATAGTTACGTCTAACTTGACGCTAGGATCGCTCGCCAACCACGCACCTCTTTGAGCGATTAAGCTATAGCTGGGAGATATTTCAACTTCTTCAATCGTGCTTAAATAAGGACTGGCAAATGCAATTCTGCCACGTTTGCTACCGCTATTTGTCCAGAGAACTTGAAACAGCTTTTCTTGTGTCACCAGCTTTTTTACGGCTGACATAATTCCGCCTGTTGTAGTTTTGGCTTGAATAAATCCATCGCTATAACAAAAGGCGCTAGGTTCAGCGTAAATAGATTCTCCTGGTTTTAGAGTTATTTCTACAGCTTTATTGTTGTCAGTATATTTAACCACATTTAAATCCTGATTATTGCGCTCTTCGGCGACTATATTCTAGTAATTTCGCCTACTCTTCCGCGCGATCGAGATTTATTATGATTAAATCAAGCAAAAGTAGAAATAGAAAAGCTTGGTGCCGATAATTACATCGAACAGAGTAGCTATATCTATAGAAACATAGGTAGAATGCTAGCTAAACTAGGAAGATATGAAGAAGCTTTAATTGACTTAGGTCGAGCTATTGAGTTAGATCCAAATAATTTTAATGCTTGGGCTAATCGCGGTAGTGCAAAAGGCAGTCTGGGCAGATATGAAGATGCCTTAACTGACTATGATCGAGCTATTGAGTTGGATGCAGATAATTCTATTACTTGATGTATCGTGGCAATACAAAAAATAATTTGGGAAGATACGAAGAGGCTTTAATTGACTACAACCGAGCCATTGAGTTGGATGCGAATAATTCTAATTTCTGGAATTCTAGAGCTTTAAAATTTAGTATTCAAGAAAAATTTAAGCAAGCTATTAGTGACATAGATCGAGCTATAGAACTTAGTTCAAGAGAAGTTATTTATATGGCAAATAAAGGAATAATATATGTTCGAAAAAGTGAATTTGATAAAGCTAAAGAATGTATTGATCGATCTGAATTTATGGATAGCGATCGCCAATTTATTTACTATGCTAGAGCCTGTTACTTTGCACTACAAAATAAAGAACAAGAAGCAATTGCGATCGCGCCTCACAGATGCAAACGAGAAGCCAAACATAATCCCGACTTTGATCGCCTGAGAGACAATCCAGAATTCAAAACATTAATTAATGCTAACTAATAATATTCTTTATTAAAGCAGATATAATAAGCTAATAAAGAAGCTCAATGTTAATCAAACCTATATTGTGAATAACTGGAATATTTTACTAGAAGATACAGAAAACGGTTTTACCAGTGCAACTGTTCTGGAAGTTCCCAATCTTAAGACTACAGATAAAACTAAACAAGGAGCAATAAGAAAAGTCACACAGCTATTAGAAAATCGTTTGGCTAAAGCTGAAATTATTCAAATTTCCACATCTTCAAAGTCTAATGTAAGTAAAAATTCTTTGATGAAGTTCGCTGGGATTTTCCAAGATGATTCTGATTTTGCAGATATTATTACTGAGTTGCAAGCAGAAAGAGAAGATAGTGACGAAATATGAGCTTATGGATTCTCGATACTGACCACATCTCCCTTTTTTTGACGGGAAATCAATCGGTAATGGCTGGAGTTGGGGAACATTCTGATGATGTAGCTATTACAGTTATCACCGTACAAGAGTTGTTTAATGGCTGGAATGGAAAAATAAACGATCCAAAGCAGGCAGATAGATTAAGTTATCTATATACTAAGTTATGGAAAACAACTAATTTTTTCCAGTCTATAACTGTTCTTAATTTTGATTCTGATGCTGAAAACTGCTATTCAATGCTGAAACAAAATCATAAGTCTTTAGCTAAAAAAAGAATTGCCAAAGATATACGAATTGCTTCAATTGCTTTGACTCAGAATGCCATAGTCGTAACAAGAAATGAAAAAGACTTTTCTCAAGTTCCTAATTTGAGGATAGAAAACTGGGCTTAGAATCCTTGCATTGTTGGCATTTTAAAGCGATCGCAATTCAAACAAACTAATAGGGCAACTACGGATATTGCCCACAAAATTAAAATTTGGACAGTTAGCTACTCAAAATTAACTCCTTACGATGAACATTAAGTAACTGCACTTCAACTCTACTAACTTGTTCCAGCATATAAACTAAGTTATCTGGTGATAGGTTTGTTCCGTCGTTACGACAGCTACCAGTAAAGCGAATTACGGCTTGGTCGCTATCTGTTGATTCTAATTCTAGAGAGAAAAGGCGATCGCTATTAGACAAATTAGTTCAAAATTATTTTTTTAAAAGACAGCAAAGAACTTCAGGCAGGTCTGCATCTAAATCTTTTCGCAGGTGAACATGAAAACCCGCTTCATAATCGCACATTGCCATTTTGATAAAAATTTTAGCAAGCGCCATATAAGCTTGTTTATTCGCAGATAGAAATGGGATTCCACCTTCTAATACAATCTCCATCTCTTCTTCTATGTCTTCATCATATTCAAATGACATACAGTTAGGCGATTCGTCTTCAAACTCAAACTCAAATTTTTTTCTCATTCGGATTAAGAATTTAAAATTAATTGTTGACGATGAACATTAAGTAACTGCACCTCAACTTTACTGACTTGTTCCAGCATATAAACTAAGTTATCTGGTGATAGATTTGTCCCATCGTTGCGACAGCTACCAGTAAAGCGAATTACGGCTTGGTTATTATCTGTTGATTCTAGTGTCAGAGAGAAAAGGCGATCGCATAAATTGATTTCTCTCTTGTTGCCCGACTTGGTAAATTTCTCCCAGATAATTGACTCGCTGTTGTTGATCTCATCGATCCAGTTTTGCCATTGAGCATCTTCTTCTACCTGCACGGTAATTAGATACTCAGCTTTATCCATAACGCGGCTGGCATTTAAGGCTTTGAGATCGACTTCTGCAACTTTGTAGATCGGAATATTCTCAGGTAGCTGCGCCGCCAGGCGATCGCGAAATTCTTCGATATCCATATCTTCGGTAAGTTCAAAATCGACGATCTCGCCGTTACTGGTAATACCTAAAGACAGGGCGTTGGCGATGGAAATTTTGGGCCCTGGATGGTAGCCTCCCGTAAAGGAGATGGGTAAAGCTGCACGACGGATTGAGCGATCAAACAAGCGTACTAAATCAAGGTGGCTAATTAGGCTCATTTCTTCTAACTTGCCAAACCACATGCGAATTTTTTGTTCTTTATCCTGGTTGGGTTGAAAATGTCCTTCAAACTTGGGAATAGTCGGCGGTTTAACGACAATATTATGTCCGAAGTCGGTGCCGCATACGCCACAGTGGGAACAGCCTTCAAAAGCGCAGTCAGGTACGGTAGAAGCATCTAGAGCTTTTTGTAAGTCATCTTTGAGCCACTGCTTGTCAATACCCGTATTGATATGATCCCAGGGTAGAGGGGCGTTAGTAGCATCTTGGACAGAGGTAGCAGCATCATCATGAAATATATTCCACTCACCATTTTCTACCAGACGATACTTCCAGGTTAAATCCGCTTCAGCGATCGCCTGTTCCCAGGCACCATAGGCTTTATCTAAATTTTCCCACCAGGAATCCATCCCCGCGCCCAGTTCCCAAGCGCGTTTGACGACGGGGGCGAGACGGCGATCGCCTCTCCCGACAAAATCTTCCATGGCGGAGATCCGCACGTCAGTATAGTTCACCTTGACACCTCTAACGCGACGGAATTCATCCTTGAGTAATTCTTGCTTGAGCAGAAACTCGCTAGTCGAGACGGAATGCCACTGAAAGGGAGTATGGGGTTTGGGAGTAAAGTTGGAAATGGTGATATTAAAATTGAGGCGCTTGTTGCTCATCTGACTACACTCACGCCGCAGCCATTTAACCGTATCGACAATACCGACGACATCAACGTCGGTTTCTCCTGGCAAGCCGATCATAAAATAAAGCTTGACCTTACTCCAGCCGCGGGCAACGGCGGTTTTAATACCTCTGAGTAACTCCTCGTTGGTAAGTCCTTTGTTGACCACATCTCGCATCCGCTGGGTACCAGCTTCAGGGGCAAAAGTAAGTCCCGACTTGCGTATCCCGCCAATGATGTCGGCAATATTATCATCAAAGCGATCAACTCTCTGACTAGGAAGAGATAGGGATATATTCTCCTCCTGTAAGCGGTTTTTGATTTCCATCCCCACGGCAGGAAGCGCCAAATAGTCAGAACAGCTTAGGGACAGCAAAGAAAACTCATTATAGCCAGTAGCCCGCATTCCCTTTTCGATCGCATCTACCACTTTGGCTGGTTCAACATCCGTTGCAGGGCGGGTAAGCATTCCTGGCTGGCAAAAACGACAGCCGCGAGTACAGCCCCGTCTTATTTCTACCGTCAGGCGATCGTGTACCGTCTCGATAAACGGCACCAAACCGATAGAATAGGCAGGAATTGGTGTAGCTACCCGACGCAAGATCCGCTTGGGGACTTCGGCTGTAGTTCGATGTACCGAGCCATCCTCTTTCATTTTGTAGAAGCGTGGGACGTATACCCCTGGTACCTGTGCTAAATCTAGCAGTAGCGCCTCTTTACTCAAGCCAGCGGCTTTTCCTTCCTTAATAATCAACCCAATTTCAGGCAATAATTCCTCTCCATCACCCAAGGCAATAAAGTCAAAGAAATCAGCGTAGGGTTCGGGGTTAGAAGTAGCGGTTTGTCCCCCAGCAAAAATCAAAGGATAGTCCCCTGCATCTCTTTCTTTCCAAGTGAGAGGAATTTGTCCCAAACTCAGCATTTCTAAGATATTGGTCGCCCCAAGTTCGTAGCTGAGGCTAAAGCCTAAGATATCAAAATCTTGTAGGGGGCGCTTTGATTCTAAGGCAAATAAAGGGGTGTTGGTTTCCCGTAGCTTGGCTGATAAATCGGGCGCAGGAAGATAAGTGCGATCGCAAAGCTGTTGCGGCTGGGCGTTAATAATATTGTAGAGAATAATATGACCCAGATTAGAAGCCCCCACCTCATAGACTTCGGGGTAAGTCAGCACCCAGCGTACGGAAGCATCCGTCCAAGGCTTATGCACTGCCCCCAGTTCGTTACCCAAATATCTGGCGGGTTTGGCGATGGTGGAATCAATGGGGTTATCGAAAGCGAGGGTCAAAATTTAAATCTCCTAATCTACAGGGGACAGTAATGCTCAAGAGTCAGATATCTACTATATCGAATCTCTCAAGCCAATAGTTAGTAAATATAAATTAGTCAATATAAAAATGAAATCTGATAGGATCTCACACGCAATACTCAACTAAGTCGTGAAACAGGTTGGTATTAACGAGGCAAAAAACGTTCTGTTTAAGTTGTTAGCCAGGATTGATGATAGTTAATGAACAGTCGATATAATTTGCTCAACAGAACGATCACCTTTCTGCCAAAATAGCGAATGGAGTTCCCACTGTGGCGTATGCGGCACCGACTTCGGACATAATATT
>JBCBWB010000270.1:0-4581 GCA_039817275.1 Cyanobacteria bacterium J06648_1
AAACAGTAAACAGTAAACAGTAAACAGTAAACAGTAAACAGTAAACAGTAAACAGTAAACAGTAAACAGTAAACAGTAAACAGTGAACAGTGAACAGGAGACAATCAACAATGAATCCGCAATTTATTGTTTATGCTTGTCCGACTGGAGAGTTAGCAAAGCAGTTAGAAACTTATTGGCAATTGAGCCGTGATCAGTTTGGCGCAAACAGCGCCCATAACTATATGCCTCACTGTACTCTGACGGGCTTTTTTTACGATCGCCCTGATTCGGCTAGCTACTATCTTCAGGCTCTAGAACAGGCTTATAAATCAGCTCAGAACGATTTGTCTTTAGAAATCGAGATTGTCAATTTGGTATTTAATTCCGATTGGCATGGCTTAGAGTTACAGGCGCAGGGAGTTAAGGAATTAGTACGTAACTTTGCGCAGATCGAAACTTCTCCTACTCGCACCGAAGAAATTCGACTCAAAGACTGGCTGCATCTTAGTCTGGCTTATGGATTTGCCCCAGAAAAGCGATCGCACCTAAAACAGCTAGCCAAGAAGGCGATCAACATTCAGGCAAATGTTGGTTGGGAACTACGTTTTTATCGAAGAGCAAATACAGTCTGGGAATGTCTCAGAACCTGGACTCTGTAATCCATTATGATTAAGTTAGCTATAGCCAGCCAATCTCTACGAACTACTATCGATGCAATTTGCCAGCCGACTACAGTCCTTTTTCAGTAACGTCTTTGCTGACATGGATCGGGCAAAAACTCAGGCTAAAAGTTTGGGTAAAGAAATTATCGATCTGTCTTTGGGTTCATCGGATTTACCCGTGGCTAGCACAACCCTCGAAGTCATCGCCCAGGCACTAAAAGATCCCGCTACTCATGGCTATTTGCTGCATGGAGGGACTAAAGATTTTCGAGTGGCGGCGGCTCGTTGGTACAGCCAGAAGTTTGGCATGGCGATCAATCCAGAGACGGAAGTACTACCCTTAATTGGTTCTCAGGAAGGAACTGCCCACTTACCCTTAGCTATTCTCAATCCAGGCGATATCGCTCTGTTGCAAGATCCTGGCTATCCTTCCCATGCAGGAGGAGTATATTTAGCAGGGGGAGAAATTTATCCCATGGCTTTAAAAGCCGAGAACAACTTTTTACCCGTACTGGAAGACATTCCTGCTGAGATCTTGGCAAAGTCAAAAATGATGGTGCTAAGTTATCCCCATAATCCCACAACGGCGATCGCTCCACTCTCCTTTTTTCACCAGGCGGTTGAATTCTGTCGCCATTACGATCTAGTTTTGGTTCACGATTTTCCCTATGCCGACTTAGTATTTGGCGATCGCTCTTTTGCTCCTTCTATTCTCCAGGCCGATCCCCAGAAAGAACTGAGTATTGAGTTTTTCACCTTATCCAAGTCTTATAACATGGGAGGATTTCGGATCGGTTATGCGATCGGCAATAGCCGTTTAATTGCTGCCCTCAAGCAGATCAAAGCCGTAGTCGATTTTAATCAATATCGCGGCATTTTGGATGGGGCGATCGCAGCTTTAAATAGTCCTCCTAGTGCCATAGCCAAGACGGTAGATACTTTCCAGACACGCCGAGATGTCTTTGTCGAGGCTCTGCAAGAAATCGGCTGGTCAGTTGCTTTACCCACTGCGACGATGTATGTCTGGGCAAAACTCCCCGAACCCTGGCAGCATAATTCTGTTGACTTCTGTACCAAGCTGGTGGCTCATACGGGGGTAGCAGCTTCCCCTGGTGCGGGATTTGGCAAGATGGGTGAGGGATATGTGCGGTTTGCTTTGGTTCGAGATCCTGATACTCTACGAGATGCTGCCAGTAAAATTCAGGAGTTTCTGTTGCAGAATTATTGAATTAAAGCTTGGTTGAAGTTACGGATAATACAATCAAAATAAAGAATGAAACTAAACATAATTTCAGGTAGAGAAAGCAATTAAAGCATGTCTAAGCAAGAGATAAATATTCGCACACACACGGATGCAGATGGCACAGTAAATCTCGATCTCCCTCTAGGCATAGTTGACCAAGATATCGATCTAACTGTTTCTTACTCAACTCCAGCCAAAAACAATCAAACAGACCAAGAGTTAGCAGAAATTATTGCTCAGGCAAAACCAGCCAGCGACCTATCTGAATATTGTGGAGCAATAGAGTTGCCAGTAGAACCTCTGGAATTTCAGCAAAGCATTCGTAATGAGTGGCAGTAGCTTTGTTTTTTTAGATACTAATGTTGTCTTATATCATCTTGGCGATCGCTTGAAAAAGCCGTTGAAGAAAGAGCGATATGCTATTTCTATTATTACAGAGATCGAATTGTTGTCCTATCCAAAAATAGAATTGGACGAAACAGCAAAAATTCAGGATTCTATTGGCAAAATTACTGTTGTCGAACTGAGAAATTCTATCAAAGTCGAAACGATTAAACTACGAAAGAAATATTCTCTTAAAACACCAGACGCGATTGTTGCCGCAACAGCATTAAGACTTTAAGCACCACTATTAATTAACGATAAAAAGCTGTTAAGTGTGTCAGAAATAGAAACTCAAGCAGTAGAAATTTAAAATTTCTGAGATGTGAGCTACATCCTTGACATTATTAAACTCTAGAAAAAAGCTTTTTGATTACTCTGATTGATGTAACTATCAGTTACACTGTAATCATATTTCAGAATACAGATACTTTATGTCAAAAGTAGTCAGCACGAGATTACCAGAAGAAACAGAAGCAAGACTGCAAAGATTGGCACGCCGTTTGGGAAAAACTCTAAGTGAAACGGGAGCAATGTTAATTGAGGAATCATTACGAGAGAATGAGTTTGCCTATATTGAGTTTCGTAATTCTCCCGTAGGCAGACAGGCTTATTTGAAAAATTCTAATTTGGCAGTGTGGCAAGTAATGATACTGGCGGAACAGTATCAACATAATGAAGAGCAGATTGCCAATCATCTACAAAAGTCAACAGAATGGGTAAAAGCAGCATTTAACTATACTGAAGCCTATCAAGAAGAAGTTAATTTGGCGATCGCTGACGTTCGAGCAATTAACTACACGTCTATCAAGCGAATTTTGCCTCAAACGGAACTAGTATCAATTCCGTTGGATATTCTACAAGAAGATCTGTAGGTATCATGCTGTCTTTTCTACTTGATGAACAAATATCTCCAGAGATAACCAAGCAGATAAAAATAAAGCGTTCAGATATACCCATTTTTAGCATTCATACTTGGCAGCAAGGAAATTACTTAGGTGTCGCCGATCAAGCAATTCTCAAAGCCGCATTTGCCGAACAGCTTACTTTAATAACCTACGACCAAAAGACAATTCCGCCAATTTTATCAGAATGGGGACAAGCAAATGTTCATCATGCAGGAGTAATTTTTATTGATTATGCTTCTATCCCTTCCAACAATTTTGGAAAACTAATCAGAGCAATTATTTGGCTCTGGGATACTCAAAATGAAGTAGATTGGCAAGATCGTATTATTTACTTGCAACCAGAAACATGAGTAATCCAGTTGAACTGGTACAAAAAAGAGATCGCCAGATTTCTCTGAACCAAAAAGTGTTTAAAAGCAAATCGATTTATCGTCAGCAAAATTGCTGAAACCTATATTTATCAACAAAAAAAGTGTTTAAAAGCAAATTGCCTTCACGCTTAATTTAAGCTTAATTTGATACCTGTATTCGAGAACCCCGCTCATCTTTATAGACTTCAATGCGAGTTTGGAAAGCTTCTTTAAACTGAGGCATGTGAGTCACTGTCAGGATACAGGCAAAGTCAGAAGCGATCGCATTTATGGCTCCTACTAAGCGATTACAGCCTTCGGCATCTTGAGTCCCAAAACCTTCATCGACAATTAGCATTTGCAGAGATGTCCCCGATCTTTGTGCCAAGAGTTTAGCTAGAGCCAGACGCACGGAAAAGTTAATCCGAAATGCTTCTCCCCCAGAGTAGGTTTCGTAAGGGCGAGTCCCCCCCGCATCGGCAATAACGATATCAAGAGTGTCGATGAGCTTAGTTTTCTTTTTGGATGTTCCCTTGGTGGCTTTTTGAGTCAGAAACTGGACGTGGAACTGGTTTCCTGTCAGACGAGCGAGGATCTGATTGGCTTCGGCTTCTAGCTGGGGCAAAATGTTTTCGATGGTTAGTGCCTGGATGCCGTTTTTGCCAAATGCTTCGGTTAAGGTTTGATAGATGCGGTGCTGCTTTTCGTAATCCTTAAGCTGTTTTTCGGTGTCCTGATGCTGGATCTTGAGGTTGTCAATTTGGGTTAGAGACTGCTGTAGTCTACCGCTGCGGGAAATTAGTTGGTCTAGCTGCTGGCGGCGCTGCTGGATTTGCTGTTCGATCGCCTGAATTTCGGGACGAGTATCGACAATAGTTGCTTTCTGTCCGATGTGGTATTGTAGCTGTTCGTAGCTGGTCTGTTTACTCTGGACTCTCGCCTGGAGTAGCTGCTCTAATTCTGTGAGTTTTGCCCGCACTTGAGGATGTTCCTGCTGGGCTTTGGATAATTCTTGGTGTTTGAGCTGCCAAGACTGGGACTGGCGCAGGGAGTTT
>JBCBWB010000271.1:0-4577 GCA_039817275.1 Cyanobacteria bacterium J06648_1
AGATCGAACTGACTCTGGAGCATCGGGCTTCCTGGTTGAGTTTAAAGAAGGTTTCTCTTCTCCGCCTCATATTCACAATGTCACTTACCGAGGAGTTGTCATCAATGGACTGATTCATAATGACGATCCTAATGCCGAGAAAATGTGGCTGCCAGCAGGCTCTTTCTGGACTCAGCCAGCAGGAGGTGTGCATATTACTGCTGCCAATGATACTAGTAACCTGGCGTACATAGAGATCGAAGAAGCGCCATACCTTGTTCTTCCTACTGAGGAAGCATTTGTTAGCGATGACAAGCCAATTAACGTGGATGAATCCAACATTGTTTGGCTAGACGCATCAAATTTCACTGGGGTCGATCGCCTGGCAATGTCCGCCTCTGCTGATGAAGCAAAGGTAGCCTTTCTTTGGGGCAACCCTCAGAAGAATGAGCTGAATGGAACTCTGATCAAACTACCACCTGGATTTAATGGCAAAATACAGAGCAGCAGCTCAACCTTCCGCGCAGTGGTAATCCAGGGTAGACCACAGTACCAAGCGCTAGGCACAAGAGAGAAGAAAACCTTAGAGCCAGGCAGTTATTTCGGCTCGAAAGGAGAAACAGTGCATCAGATCTCGTCCGCAGTGGGAGAGGAAAGCATTATCTATGTGCGTGTAGACGGAAAGTTTGACGTGACCCCGACGTAGCTCAAGTTGCAATCTTGTCCGATTCACCCCATTAAAAAGACCAAAAACTAATACGATTTAGAATCTGAAGGGAAAATCCATGAAAGCAGTAGGTTTAACACAATATTTGCCTATAGCAAACCAGAATAGTTTATTAGACCTGGAAGTTCCCAAACCTAAAGCCAAGGGCAAAGATTTATTGGTAGAGGTTAAGGCAATTTCCGTCAACCCAGTAGATACTAAAGTCCGCGCACCAAAAGATAAGGTCGAACCCCAACCTCGCATTTTGGGTTGGGATGCAGCGGGAATAGTAGTAGAAGTAGGATCGCAGGTAACAGAATTCCAACCAGGAGATGAAGTTTATTATGCTGGGGATATTACTCGTCCTGGTAGCAACAGTCAGAGATTACTCCGCCGTAAAACGACGGAGCCTGCTCTGACCGTTGGTGAATTGCAGCTAGTAGATGCTAGAGTCATTGGTCGCAAACCGAAAAACCTCGATTTTGCTCACGCAGCCGCGTTTCCTCTTACTAGTATTACTGCTTGGGAAGCTTTGTTTATCAGGCTAAATATTGATCAAAAAGGTGCCGATGCTGGTAAGTCAATTCTGATTATCAATGGTGCGGGGGGAGTTGGCTCGATCGCGATTCAACTAGCAAAACTAGCAAAACTTAAGGTCATTGCCACGGCTTCTCGTCCTGAAACAGTTGCTTGGTGCAAAAAAATGGGTGCTGATGTAGTGGTCAATCATCATCACAATCTGGCTGAGGAAATTAAGCAGATTGGTTATGACACTGTTAATTATATTCTTTGCCTGAATGATACTGACGGTCATTGGTCAGCCATGACTAAGGCGATAAAACCACAGGGTCAAATCTGTTCGGTCGTGGAAAACAAACAGCCGCTAGATATGAAAACCTTGAAGAGTAAGAGTGCTAGTTTGGTCTGGGAATTTATGTTTACTCGCTCGATGTATCAGACAAAAGACATGATAGAGCAAGGGAAGCTGTTAAATGAGTTAAGTCAACTAATCGAAGATGATGTCATTGTTTCAACCTGCAATGATCTAGTAAAACCTATTGATGCTAAAAATCTACGAGATGTCCATCAGCGTCTTGAAGGAGGTAAAACTATTGGCAAAATAGCTCTCGCCGAATGAAATTAATCTTTAAAAATTAAGCACCAAGAGAAGCTCGCGATCGCACGAACCTTCGTTATTACTATTGCAGATAAATTGGCTGAGATCTAAGTCTATTGGGGCAAAACCTTCAGCTTGTCTGACAAGCGTACGATCCTTCCTGCTACTAAGTCTGTTGTAGCTGTAAATAGATAGTATATGATTATGAAAATTTCTGTCGTTGGCATCGGTAAAGTAGGTTCTACCATCAGTTTTGTATTAGCAAAAGATGGTTTGGCTTCTGAACTAGTTCTCTATAACCGCACTAGAGAAATCGCTCATGCTGAAGCGATCGATATTCAGCAGGCTGTGGCGCTTACTCCTCACCGTCTTTTGGTTCGAGATGGCGATCTAGAAGATACTGCTCAATCTGACATTATTGTTATTGCTCTGAGCGTTCCCATGACCAAGCAAATGAGCAGTCGTGATGAACTTCTAGCTGGCAATACTCGAATTATGCAAACTCTAATTCCCACCTTGATTCGGCATAGTCCTAAAGCCATTATAATTAATGTCAGCAACCCTGTTGATGCTTTAACCTATCAGATTTGGCAAATTGCCAAACGATATTCAGAACATATTAGCTGGCAACGAGTGATTGGCACTGGGACTCTAATCGACTCGGCGAGGTTTCGCGATCTTCTGTCAAGTCAACTGGGTATTCATCCTGCCGATATCAATGCCTACATACTAGGAGAACATGGAGATGGTCAGTTTGCCGCCCTTAGTTCTGCTACCTGTGGAGGAGAATTTATTGATGCAAATCCTTTACGAAAACAGATGGTAGAGGATGCCAAACGGTCAGCCTGGACGATATTTCAAGCTAAAGGCTACACCAACTATACCGTTTCCCTAGCGGTAGAATTGATCGCTCGCAGCATTGTCGAAGACTCAAGATATACTCTACCAGTATCTGTTTTGATTGATGGCTATTGCGATGTCTATAACTGCTGTCTCAGCGTTCCTTGCGTTATCGGTCGTCAGGGTATTCATCGTCGTCTCAAAACCCAGCTTAATCAACACGAAACCGAGGCATTCCAGAATTGCGCTCGTACTATTCAACAGCAAATTCAATCATGTCAGGCTCAAATAAAGCTTAGATGACGTTCAATATCCACTTTAATTCACATCAGGGGTGTTTAGTCTGATTTTTAAAGCCAAAACTAGATTGAGGAGTGACAGAATTTAACCTGAACTCGGTGGAGATATTTACCAGTAACTAGTAATCATCTCATGCTGTAGCGTGCTGTTGGCACGGATAAAAATATTAATATCTACCATGAATGCCAGAGTCGCAATAGGAAGTCGTAATAAAGCTTTTTTCCAGGAATGATTCCTCAAAGATCTATAGCGGCGAAATACTAGAGAAAGAGGAATAGTCCACTTATTCTGAGACAAAGAATTGCGCTTGAAGCTGTCAAGCCAAAGAGGATCTGATTGATTTTTATGCTTGATTAGCATTCCTGCCGTTAATGTTGCACCGCATTTTTCTTGTAAATAGTTTGTCAGCAGGATATTAATAACTATACCCACCACAACCCTGACTTCGTGGTTAATTAAATCTAGTGGATTAGTATATGCTTCAAATACATGAGAGGCTTGATCGACTCTAACAATTCTTTTCTCAAAGGTAGGATTTTTAAGCGTAAAGTTTTCCGTAATTACCATTTGAGTCAAGAAGCCATCTTCGACGGGAAGTCCTACTGGCATGTACATCTGACGTAAAGGTTTAGCACGTCCACAATATAGCTGTCCGCAAATATAAAGTTGTCCCTTATTTGATGATTTGGAAACTGCTACTGATAATTTTTCTAGCCAACTTTTACTTTGTTTCTGCTCGATATCTTTAACTGGTCGATCCAGAGCAATCCAGTATTCAGGATTTTCAATTAGCACCTCCCACATCTTTTCTAGAGCTTGAGAATCATGCAGTTTGATATCAGCATCCATAAAATAAAAGAAATCAGTATCAGGAGCCGCAAACTGATGTACAAATAAGTTCCAGGCATTACTTTTACCTGCTGCTTCTACTTCACATACTTTCCATTGCCAGGATGCTTGATTGCTCTTTGATGCTAATTTTTCTAAAGTTTTTCGGGCGATCGCTGCCGTATTGTCGCTACAGCCATTGGGAACAACTATAATCTCAACAGCGTATGCTGGATCTGAATCAATAAATATACTTTGCTGACACAGAGAATCTAAGAGAACTGCAATGGAGTCTGATTCATCATATGCCAAAATACCGATGCTTAACTTCATAATAAGTATCCCTGTAAAAATAAATCGCGTTCAACTTTCTATTTGAATATCGAGCCTATGTCAGGAAATTAGCTGAAAAGCAGCTAAATTTTAGACTGTGACAGACCAAGAAACTCTAGATTTCAAATTACAAGTAACTATTAGTATTCCTTCGCTTTGAGGAATACCCGCATTTTACAGGTTTAAAATAAGCTATTATGTAAAAAGTCGATGAATTTTGTATAAATTTTTTGCTTCAATTGCTTAAAGATTTAGTTAAGTAGTTATAAACTTGCCATAAAGTTAAGCAACTGTTTCTTACTGATAAATATTTTTTTGCTATTTATTTGATCAACAATAAATTAGGTTATCTGATAGATTGCTCAAGCAGAATTTTAGTATTTATTTGATAGATAATCTAAGAGGGTGTTTGAGAAGTTATCTTCTATACAAGTCGCTTTTTGATTTTGCCCCCCTTGCCCCCCAACTCGCGCG
>JBCBWB010000272.1:0-4573 GCA_039817275.1 Cyanobacteria bacterium J06648_1
CTAATAGCCTGTTCGTGATGAACTTCAGACTGCTGTAGTTTTGCTGCCGAATTTGAGGTATTTTGCGCTTCTAAGTTCAAATTTGCGCTTGCTGCTTGAGGAACTTGTTCTAGTTCAGTTTTACTCATAATTTCCTCCTGTTTATAAATTCAGGTTATTACTACCGTCGTTTGAGAAGAACGGTAGTTTCTACGGTCGAACTTATAGCCTAAATTTGAGGATTTGGTGAGGAAATTGAAAGTTCTAATTTATTCGGGTCATTTGTCATAACTGGGCTGCATCGCTTGATAATTTATCACTTCAACGAGTTACTTCATACGTAATCTTTCCTCACAATTTCTTCAATTTATTAACTTATCTTGAAGATAGAAAGAACTAAGCATCAGGTCTTTCTTCTCGATACATAACTAATGAACATTATTGAGAATTTCTTACCTGTGTAATTCGGAGGGCAAAAATCATGAAACTACATTTCCACGGTCAAGACTATCAAGACCCTTATGTCGAATGGCAAGTAACTGAAGGCAAAGTCGCTGGCAAATATCGCGGTGTACCCTGGAAAATTCATCGCATGAAAGAACAGCATCGTCTACCACCGCATCACACCGAATTAGTATATCGTGGCGTTCACTATATCAAGTAAGCGAACTGCCGTTCGCCCCTACAGTCGTTGGTGGTAAATGTCTCGATTCAAATTGGTGTAAAAGGAGAAACAGATGAAAGTAGCAGCAGATATTATGACTTCTAAAGTAGTGACGATTAATAGTTTGGCAAATATCCTTCAAGCTGCCAAAATGATGAATCGGCATGGCGTAAAGACTTTGATTGTCGATCGCGCCTCTGCTGATGATGCTTATGGAATCATTACTCAAACCGATATTTCTCAGGCGATCGCTAATGCCAAAGATCCAGCTCTAACTTATGTCTGTGAAGTGATGACCAAACCCGGTATTGTGGTTAATCCAAATTTGTCAGTAGAATATATCATCAAACTTTTTGCCAACAACAAGATTCGCACTGCACCAGTAATCACAGACAGGTTACTTGGTATCGTCTCTTTGAGCGACATTGTAAGTAAAACCGATTATTCAACTGCTGACAAGATTGGACATATTTCGGCGACAGCATTACCCGAACTACCTTCAGATGTGTGGGAAAAAGGCGAATGGGAAGTTGCCGACTGGGAAGGGGAATTAGAAAACTGGTGTAGCGGATAAATTAGGAGTCACAAAGGAACGGACGCAGTTGCGTCCTAGTCGCGAAGCGCGATCTGGGCATTCGCCCTGTTCCGCATGTAGTCAGAACCATTGACGACTAACAACTAACTAGATTCTATGGAGAAACGAACCATGAAAGTAGCAGATATTATGATCAAAAAGGTTATAACTATTCGCAGCTTCGCTACAGTTGCTAATGCGGTCAAGCTAATGCGCGACCACAATTTAACTTCACTAATTGTCGAGCGCCTAGACGAATCCGATAGCTATGGCATAGTGACTAAAACGGATGTTATTCACAAGGTAGCAGCAAAAGGACTAGACCCAAAGCAGGTGAGGGTTTGCGAGATTATGACTAAACCCTGTATTGTAGTTAATCCTGACCTAAGTACTCAATCGGTAGCACAGCTTTTTGCCAACACGGGTATTAGACGCGCACCTATCATTCGAGATAAATTGCTGGGTATTGTTTCCACTACAGATTTACTACTCAAAAGCGATTTTATCGAAAAGCCCGCTGCTGTTTTAATTAAAGAACAGATCGAACAAAAAATTGTTGAAGCTCGCGAAATTTGCTCCGAACAAGGATTCGCTTCAGATAACTGCGCTTTTGCTTGGGATGTAGTTGAAGATTTACAGGCTGAAGAAGCTCACCAACAAACTGATGAACTCAGACAAACAGCATTTGACGAATACTGCGAAGAACATCCAGATGAAGAAATTTGGCGACGAGATCCCTGGGCTGTTTATTGGGAAGAAGATGAATTGCCAGTTTGAGGGAAGTCAGGAATTTGCAATTAACTAACAACCATATGCAATGTCCCAAAAAATCATTATTGACCCCGTAACTCGAATAGAAGGTCACGCCAAAATTACTATACATTTAGATGAGACAGGACAGGTAGAAGACGCTCGCTTTCACGTTACCGAGTTCCGAGGCTTTGAAAAGTTCTGCGAAGGTCGTCCATTGTGGGAAATGCCAGGCATTACAGGACGTATCTGCGGTATTTGCCCTGTGAGTCACTTACTCGCTTCTGCTAAAGCGGCCGATCGCATTTTGGCGGTCAATATTCCTCCTGCTGCCGAAAAACTGCGCCGTTTGATGAATTTGGGTCAGATAATTCAGTCTCACGCCCTCAGTTTTTTTCATCTCAGCGCGCCCGATTTACTGTTGGGTTTGGATAGCGATCCTGCTTCTCGTAACGTCTTTGGCTTGATTGCTGCCGAACCAGAACTCGCCCGTAATGGTATTCGGCTACGACAGTTCGGGCAAGAGGTGATTGAAGTGTTAGGGGGGGAAAAGATCCATCCTGCTTGGGCAGTACCTGGAGGAGTACGACAATCTTTATCTGATGAGGGGAAAGTTCAAATTAGCAATGGCATCCCTGAAGTTAAAACTATCGCACTCAATGCCTTAGACAAATTCAAAAGTATCCTAGATGATTATCAAGTAGAAGCTCAAACCTTTGGCAACTTTCCCAGTCTTTTTATGGGACTGGTAGAAGAAAATGGTAAATGGGAACACTACAATGGCAAAATTCGCTTTGTAGACAGTGCTGGTAACATTATTGCCGACCGACTCGATCCCACTCGCTACCAAGAATTTATTGCCGAAGCTGTCGAACCTTGGTCTTATCTCAAATTTCCTTATTATCGTCCTTTAGGATACCCAGCTAAAAAAGATTCTTGTAGTCTGCAAAATGGGATTTATCGCGTCGGACCATTGGCAAGATTAAATATCTGTAGTCATATCGGCACGCCTTTAGGCGATCGCGAACTGGCAGAATTTAGAGATCGAGGTAAAGGTACAGTTAACTCATCTTTTTTCTATCACTACGCACGACTGATTGAAATTCTAGTATGTATCGAACGCATCGAACAACTGCTGTTAGATTCAGATCTAACTAGCGATCGTTTACGGGCTAAGGCAGGCATTAATCAGCTAGAAGGTATTGGAGTAAGCGAAGCACCACGAGGTACTCTTTTCCATCACTATCGTGTTAATGAGAATGGCTTGATTGAAAAAGTTAATTTGATTATTGCTACGGGACAAAACAACTTGGCAATGAATCGTACTGTAACCCAGATTGCCAGATATTTTATCCGAGGAAATACAATTTCTGAGGGAATGCTCAATAGAGTTGAAGCTGGTATTCGCGCGTTCGATCCTTGTCTTAGTTGTTCGACTCATGCTGTGGGTCAGATGCCGTTACAGATTCAGTTATTTAATGAGAAAGAAGAATTAATTGATACTGTTACACAAAATTAATTTCATACCAGCTAAAAATCGATTTCTATTTTTAAGGCGGGATTGCTCTGCTGTGAATTGAGAACGTGAGTATATGTAGCAGTAGTTTTGGGATCGCTGTGTCCCAGAAAATCCTGAACCTCTCTTAAAGAAGAACCATTCTGGAGGCTCAAAGTACCTGCGGTGTGACGTAGACTGTGAGGAGAAAGATTTCGTTCCCCTAAACAAAGGGCTTGCCCGCATGTACTAGCTTCGCGTCGTAAATCTGTATATTTCAAACCACACTTAGACAGATAGCGATCGACTATATAACCAATACCTCTCCTGGATAGTCTTTGACCGTAACGACAATTTGATAAAGAGATGAACAAAGGAGAAGCAAGATTTACCTTTTCCCCACTTTTTATACGAGCATGTCGATACCGAGCTATTTGTTCTCTCAGGTCGGGTCGCAAGATGACAGTTCTGATGCTATTTTTACCATTAAGCTTTAAATAATGCTGACCATAGGACTCGCTAATATCTCCCAGATTAGCCCGATACATTTCGATACTGCGACAACCCTGAAGTGCCATACAGCCGAGTAAAATACGATCGCGTAATACCTGTACTTGGACAGTTTTATCTCCCTGAATCTTCAAGGTGGGCGCGATCCGATCGAATATCTGCTGTAGCTCCTCCTGGGTTAAATAATTAATCGTGCTGCCAATTTCTCGTTTCTCTCTGGGTGCTTTTACCCCAATAACAGGATTGTCCTTGACCAGTTTTTCTGCCAAACAAGCAGTGTAAAAATGCTTAATCGAGGCGCTGGTTTCTTAAAAAGGGATATCATCAAAACCTCTGCTAGTGAGTATTTCCATGATGCTCAATGGACGCGAACAGAATCCCATTTCCATCGCAGGAGTTGTCCCTTTATCAAGTCCCCAATGTGACCTAACCCAGTTATGGATTAATCTTTGGACATCAAGTATTCTCTGTAAACCTGGCAATTTCTTGGCGTCGAGATTCTCTCTTCTACGATAAGAACTACATCGTCTTCTTAATGCTGCATTTTGTGCCTCATTGTGATTAGCATGCACTTCGGATTCTAGACTGATTGCCGTAAAAG
>JBCBWB010000273.1:0-4573 GCA_039817275.1 Cyanobacteria bacterium J06648_1
CGGTGGCGAAGATAACGATACGCTGATTGGCGGAGCTGGTAGCGACTCAGTTGAGGGTAGTAACGGTGATGATTCGTTACAAGGAGACAGCGGTCGCGATACTCTCTTAGGAGGAAGCGGTAATGATACTCTAGACGGTGGTTCGGAGGTTGACTTTCTCCGTGGTGACGAAGGAGACGATCGCTTATTTGGTGGAGAAGATAACGATACGCTTCTCGGTAATAACGGCAGCGATACTTTAGATGGCGGTGCGGGAATTGATTCCCTCGATGGTGGTGCGAACAACGATCTACTCTTCGGTGGGGACAATAATGATTCCTTGTTCGGCGGTAATGGCGACGATACCCTAGATGGCGGTTTTGGTAGCGACATTCTGCGTGGAGATGATGGCAATGATGTTTTTGTGCTGGCTTTAGGAACGGGAACAGATACAATCGTCGATTTCAATCGTGGCGATAATGCGATCGCTCTTTCAGGCGGCATTACTTATGCAGATCTAACCTTTTCGGGCAACAACATTATCTTTGATACCGAAACTCTGGCTACTCTCACCGGAGTCGATACCTCTGGTTTGACTGAAATCGATTTTGTCATTTTCTAGCTGTTGGTTGGCAAGGATCTAGCTTGACAGTCTAGATCCTTCAGATTGAGGAGTCATTTTAAACAGATAGTAATCAAATTATAGGAGAAGTAAAATGCTTGACTGGAATGTATTAGTAAAAGTGAAAGAACATAGTTTTAGCCCAGCGTATTTAATGTTGGAAAAATTAGGCAAAGTTTATCAAAGTGATTTTGAAAACATTTTGCTGGTTAAAGTTGCCAGTATTCCTGAATTCTTAGATAACTGCGATCGCAAATTCACAGAAGATTCTGGTGCGATCGCTTTGTTTGAAAGAATCGTTCCCGTTACCCAGACTTTCGATTTTCAATCGGCAGCAGAATTTGAAACCAAGGCAAAAAAAATTGTCTTGGACTGGCTGTCAACGTTAGCAGGTAAAAAGTTTTACGTCAGAATGCACCGCATCGGTTTTAAAGACCGTATCGATCGCCATGAGGAAGAAACTTTTCTCGATTTGGTAATTTTACAAGAGCTAGAAAAGCTGGGCAGCCCAGGAGAAATTAGCGGTGTCGATCCCGATATCGTTGTGGCAGTAGAAACCGTGACCGAAAGGGCGGGAATGGCTCTTTGGACTCGTCAGGATTTGGCTGATTATCCTTGGTTGGGTATGGGGTTGATGGTTAGTGGTTAGTTTTTAGTGGGTAGGGGCGAACGGTCGTTCGCCCCTACAGTAGTTAGGGGTTAGTTATCCCCAAGTCCCCAAGTCTGCGTCAGTCATAAAATTTAACTGTTCCTCAGAAGCCAACATTGTTGTGATTATTTAGGCTGTCTTCTCTATTCCTTAAATCTTTCCTACATATCTTCTGAAGTTGATTCACCTAGAATAGCTTTAGAGAAGTGACCATGACAGACTAACGAAAGAGTATAGAGTGCAGCCCAATCATTTTTTTTCCTTGGAACAGATAATCGATCGCCAGCCGTTGACCGTTACTCCCGATACTCCTTTGGCTGAGGTAATTAAGCTGATGCAGCATCGGGGTAATAGCTGTAGTGTAGATAGTTCTGAGGATACTGCTGCTAGTAACAGTAGTTGTGTTTTGATTGTTGAAGACAATCGGCTTCAGGGCATTTTTACTGAACGAGATCTGGTTAAATTGATTGCGACTGAAACCCACCTGGAAGTTGCCGTTGCCAGCGTTATGACTCAAGATGTCGTGGCGTTAACCTATACTGGCGCAGAAGATATTTTTCTGGCTCTAAATTTATTGCGATCGCACAAAATTCGCCATTTGCCCATCGTAGATTCCAACAATAATTTGTTAGGTCTGACTACGGTAAAAAACCTGCGCCAAAAGCTGCAACCCATCAATATGATGAAGTGGCGTAAGGTTGCCGAAATTATGAAGACGGGGGTAATTCACGCTCATCCTGATGATTCGGTCAGGCACGTAGCTAGATTGATGGCAGATAATACAATTAGCTGCGTGGCAATCTGTGAATCCGATCCAGAGACAAATTTGGTACGTCCTGTAGGCATCATTACCGAACGGGATATCGTTCAGTTTCAAAACCTCAATTTAGACTTAGAACAGCCCGCTAAAGCTGTAATGAGTGCGCCGTTATTCTTAATTAGTCCCGATGATACTCTTTGGTCGGTACACCAGCAAATGCAGCAGCGACGGGTAAGGCGGTTGTTGGTAGGCGGTGAACAGGGGGAACTAGCAGGAATTGTGACCCAAACTAGCTTGTTGCAGGTATTCGATCCAGGCGAAATGTATGGGGTAATTGAATCGCTTCAGCAACAGGTTTGCCAGCTAGAAGTAGCACAAACTCAGCTATTAGAAAACCGTCAGGCAGAATTAGAAGCGGAAGTAAACAAACGAACCTCGGCTTTAAGGATAGCCAACCGACAGGGAAAAGCGATCGCTACCTTCGGTCAATATGCTTTAAGAACGGGGAATATGCCCCTAATTTTACAGCGGGCGGTTTATTTGGTGGCAGATACGTTAGAAGTTGAGTACTGCAAAGTATTAAAACTGCTGCCCGACGATACCCTGTTATTAGAAGCTGGGGTAGGCTGGCAACCTGGTTTGGTAGGAACTGCTATTTTAGGTGTAGAAGAAAGCTCTCAGGCTGGCTATACTTTACGGCAGTCCGAACCAGTAGTGGTGGTGGATCTGCAAGAAGAGACTCGCTTTAGCAATCCACCCATGTTGGCTAATCATGGTGTAATTAGCGGGATGAGCGTCATGATTGCCGATGGAGGCAAGCCCTACGGAGTTTTAGGGGCGCATACTACCCAAAGGCGAATATTTACTCAGGATGACGTCAATTTCCTTCGTGCGATCGCTAATATTATTTCTCAAGCCAACGAACGACAACGGGCCGAAGCATCTTTAAAAGAAAGCCAAGAACGTTATACCTTAGCAGTTGAAGGTTCGAGCAATGGTCTTTGGGATTGGAATGTACATACAGGAGAAGTATTTTATGCTCCTCGGTTCAAAGAAATGATTGGCTATCAGGATGCGGAAATGTCGAATATATTTGAATCTTGGTCGTCAAAATTGCATCCAGAAGATCGAGATCGAGTTTTGACAGCCGTTCAAAATCATTTAGATAATCGCGTTCCTTACAACATCGAATACCGTTTGCAGAAAAAAAATAGGCATTACTGCTGGGTACAGGCTCGCGGACAGGCGATCTGGAACGACAAAGGGGAAGCCGTTCGCATGGCGGGTTCGATCGCCGATATTAGCGATCGCAAACGACGAGAAGTCATTCTCAAAGATATTGCTTCGGGTATGTCGGTAAGTACGGGAGAAAACTTTTTGCCTTCTTTAGTTGAATACCTGAGTAGAACCCTACAGGTAGATTTTGTCTGTGTTGGCGAACTTATCGACTCTAATAGAGGAATTATCAAAACCTTAGTAGTATACGAAGGCGATCGAATCGGCGAAAATTTTGAATATTCTCTGGCGGGCGCACCCTGCGAAAATGTTGTTGGCAAAGAATTTTGTCTCTATCCAGAAACAATTCAACAGTTATTTCCTCAAGATTTATATTTACAACAAGTGGATGCAGAAAGTTATGCGGGCATCCCAATTCTGAGATCCGATGGCTCTGTTTTTGGCTTAATTGCGATTCTACACAGCCAGCCGATGAAAGATATTGCTTTGGTTGAAGAGGTTTTGAAAATCTTTGCCTCCCGCATTACCGCTGAATTAGAACGTCAGCAGACAGAAGCAAAAAACCGCGAACAAGCAGCATTACTCGATGTTGCCACCGATGCGATTATGGTTCGGGGCTTAGATAACCAACTGTTGTTTTGGAACAAAGGGGCAGAAAACCTCTATGGCTGGACGCAATCTGAAGCTTTAAAACAAGATGCCACCGAACTTTTATATCGTACCTCTCTCAATCGACTGGGGGAAATACAGCAAGCTGTGCAAGACAATGGAGAATGGCAGGGAGAACTGAAGCAGGTTACAAAAACAGATCGGCAAATTACCGTTGAAAGTCGTTGGACGCTGGTAAAAGATGAAGCAGGTGAACCCAAATTTTATTTAGTAGTCAATACAGATATAACCGAGCAAAAGCAGCTAGAGGCACAATTTCTTCGCACTCAACGCTTAGAAAGCTTAGGTACGCTGGCGGGTGGTATCGCTCACGATCTAAATAATATTCTCGCTCCTATTCTGGGCTTTTCTAAACTGCTACCCCTCAAACTCCCCGACGTAGACGAGCAAACTAAAGGCTTTTTTAAAATTATGGAAAACAATGCCAATAGGGGAACGGCATTAGTCAAGCAAATTCTCACCTTCTCGCGGGGTTTAGAAGGTGATAAAGGCATCGTGCAGGTTCGCCACTTGATAAACGAGATTGCTCAGATAATTAATGAAACCTTCCCCAAGGCGATCGAATTAAACGTCGATGCCCCTAAAACCCTCTGGACGGTTAACGCGGATGTTAATCAGCTCCATCAGGTATTAATGAATCTGTGTGTCAATGCCCGTG
>JBCBWB010000274.1:0-4515 GCA_039817275.1 Cyanobacteria bacterium J06648_1
TCAAGGCATATAAACAGCAGGTTGAGGCGATTTGCCGTCAACACCAGGCTACGGGAATTACCACCGCCAACGATATTGATACCCGCGCTAAACTCTGGAAAGGCAGGAAAGCCGCTTTTGCCGCCGCAGGGCATATGAGTCCCGACTATTTTGTCCAGGATGGGGTAATTCCCCGTACCAAACTTGCCGCAGTGCTGGGAGAAATTAATGCTTTGAGCGATCGCTATGGTTATCAGATTGCCAATGTCTTTCATGCAGGAGATGGCAATCTCCACCCGTTGATCCTTTACGATAATTCTGTTCCTGGAGCATTTGAGACGGTAGAAGAAATTGGCGGCGAAATCCTCAAGCTTTGCGTAGACGCTGGCGGCAGTCTCTCAGGAGAACACGGTATTGGGGCAGATAAGAACTGCTACATGCCCTATATGTTTAACGCCACAGATTTAGAAACGATGCAGTATGTACGCTCGGCGCTAAATAAAAAAGGGCTAGCTAACCCCAACAAAATCTTTCCCACACCCCGCAGTTGTGGCGAGGCGGCTAATGCTCAAAAGCAGCCAAAAATTAAAGGTGCCGAACTTTATTAACAAGTTTTTAGCTTTATACAAACAGCATGATGTTGGCTACTGTCAATACATGATGGAAAATCAACACAACGCATCTAGAATTGCGATCGCCAATCAAATATGAATTTACCAGCAAATAATCCTTTAGGTACTAATAAAGTACCGCGATACGTCCGTCAACGTCTTGCTAGTGTAGCGGCACAGTTGGGACTTGAAGAATGTGAATTGACTGCTTAATTGCCAGATGACTCAGCATTTATCTGCAACTTTTATTAAGCTAGGTATACTCTAAATTATTGCGGACTTGATTGCCTCTGTAGAAAGCGATCGCTCTGGTTTTAGCCTGTTATGTATGGCTGTTGTCGTAAAAATAATCTCTTGCTCTAGTTAGCGCGGTAGGCAGGAAAGAACTGAGACTGCTCTAATTCTTCTACTGATTTGCTAACTGCCTTGGCTCGAAGCTGTACTAAATCGCTGTATTTTTGTGCGTCTATCACTGATCGCAGAGTATAAAAGTCGTGTCTTAGTTTGGAAAAGCCAGATTTAAAAGTATAGAGATTATCCTTTTTGCCGCCAACTCCACCGCCAATATGCAGATATTGGTGACCCCTAGCCTTTGCCCACAGACGCATGTGGTGGAGCAGTAAATTAAAAGGCGACTGCTTAAGAAACTCGGTTTTTGTCCCGCCCAAATGAGCCTGAACAATGCCACAGGATTCAAAAAAGAGACAGACGCAGACAATTTCTCCTGATAGTTCAACTACTCCTAGATGAATCTTCGAGCCTAGCTTCAGCAGTCCTGCAAAGTAGTCGCGGCTAAAGTAATAACTATCTCTCGCCTTGACTCGATCCATCGTTTCTTCATAGATTGCCATGAATTCGTCTATGTATTCAGCAAAGGATACTGTTCTCGCGGTAAATCCTAATCTGGTGCATTTGTTGATCGTGCTTTGATGTCCTCGACGTGTCTTTGCCCAAATTTGTCCTTCGTCGAGAGTCAAATCGATAGAAACTGTTTTGCCATTTTCGCTTAAGGGATTGGACTGAAAAACCTTGGCAAAGTCTTCGCCCAAAATTGGATGCAGCCTGAGAAAAGCAGAACAAACACCCCTGCTTTGTAGAGTATGGCGCAACTGCTGGAGAGCAAAATCAGGGAACTCTGGATTATTGCTCGCCTCTGGACTCATCAGAATCCCAGGATAGCCATAGGGAGAAATAACGTCATAAACTTCTGCCTGGTCAGATTCGACAATATCAGCGCAGGAACGCAGTAGGTAAGGCACAAAAAAGATCCTGGCACCATCTTGCAACAGAAATGCTTCAGGAGTAGTTGCGGTGCGCTTGGCGTCTAAAGCGACATATTCTGGCAGATGATAAACATCGTGAGGCAGTTGTTCGAGGGTTGCTAACCACGAAGGATGATTGACATCTAAAATAACTGGATTCATGGCTAATTGACGATTAGGACTGATAGATCGGTTTGACGTTCGCGTGATAAACTGAATCTTTAAAAATTAGCTCAGTTTGAGCTAAGAGCAGCAACATTTTAGTTAATGCTTTAGCTTTCAAGCTTTAGATTCTGGTGCCATATTTAGGACGAGGCTGTCCAAACTACGGGAAATACGTGCGGATCGCTAAAATCAGGATTGCCATTCGGTAGGGTGCGACACAGCTGTTCATCAAAAATATGAATTTCTCTACCTTGGGCGTTGGTGTAGGGTCGATAATAGTTATCTCGATCCTGGAGATGGACAGCTAAAGCCTGGCGGTGGAGTTGGCTACGGTTGGGGTAACTGCCATGAATTGTCCAGCAGTTATGAAAACTTACCTGCCCTTTTTTTAGGGTCATAGGTATTTTGACTACCTGTTTGCCTGCGGCACCGAGCTTATCGGTTAGATCGTTCAGATTGGGATTGTTAAAATAGCGCATCTCCTGCAAACCAGACCAGCGATGGCTTTTATCCAAGACAACCAAAGGCGCTCTCGCCTCATCGCAGTCGTGGAAAGGAATCCAAGCAGTTAAAAGCTTGTCGGAACTACAGGTACTCCAGTAAGCGCGATCGCTGTGCCAGCCCACGGCATTATTGACCTCTTGACCTGGTTTTGCCCCAGGTTTATAAACGAGCTGATCGTCTAAAACACGGATTTCCTTGGTTCGGGCTAATCGAGCTGCGATCGCCCCAATTATGGGCTGAAGCGCCAACTGTTTCAGCTCATTTTTTTGCAGGGAAACAAATTCGTTGTTGCGAATTACATCTCCATCTTCTGGCTTCCAGTTACTATAGCCAGTCTCTACTGGGAGAACGGCATCTCGGACACCACGATAAAAAGCTTGACTACCAGCGATCGCTTGATCAATGATGGTTTCTGGAATTACGGGTGGCGAAATATACCAGCCATGTTCCTCATAAAAGCAAACATCCTCTTCTTTGGGCAAAAGAGCCTGCTGTTCTTCGGTAAGAACTTGTTCGAGAATATTCATTAGTCGAGTTATAGGAATTAAAAGAGAATTTTAAATTTGAGATTATAAATGTTTAAATTTAGTCTTGCGTCGATTGATAGCCAGTAAACAAACTGCAAGAATATTAAAAATAATTAAAATAAGCAAGCTATCGCTTTAGAGTAATTTTAAGCAAAGACCTAGATTGGGGCAAGTCTTCAATTCAAGCTAACAGACTAACTGACCAATCAGCCTGACGGTAATTAAATAAATTGGGCTAGGCGGACTCGAACCGCCGACTTCCACAATGTCAATGTGACACTCTAACCAACTGAGTTATAGCCCATCGTAACTTTGTAATTATACCAATAAAATTTCCAAAATTGCAGCTTTTCTCTACTTTATATTTTTTTTACTGCTGCACCTAGCTAAATCGCCACTTAATGCACTAAGACAGTTACGGTGGACTGGGCTTGTAATTTAATTATCTGGCGCTAATTTTTTAATATCATCTATCCGCCCCTGACGCAGTATCTCTGCCTGTTCTTCTAGCCAGCAATCGTATTCTAGCTATATATTTTGCATGTCTATTTATGTAATGCATTACACAAATGCTAGCAGTTGGTAACGATGTTTAGCTATTTTGTCACAGCCGAGGGGACTAGTTGTCTAGATAATTAAGATTTGAGTAAAAACCATCGAGCATAAGATTACCCGCGCTCTAGATTGGCAATCGGCGTTCCCCAAGCAGAAAACACCGGTTATATTATGCTCTTACAAAACTTAGCTAGCTATCTTCCCGAAGAAAATCTTTGATCACCTTATGCTCATCTTGCTCTTGGTCAGAGGGATTGTTACGGGCATCAGTAATCAGCCAGTCTAATGCTGCTGCCTGAAGATCGATCGCGGCACCAGTCTTATCAACGCAATAGCGACCAAACACCAGCTTGTCTACTAGACGAATACCTTCTCCAAGACGAGAATATTCAAAAATGACGCTGTTATCTACTGTTGCCCCGCTACAGATATAGCAGTTTGGTCCAATCATGGCTGGCCCGACAATTTTTGCCCCATCCTCGATTTTAGTCATGCCGCCAATATAAACAGGACCCTGAATATCTACTTTGTCCCAATTAACTGCCACGTTTAAGCCAGTATAGATACCAGGAGCTACTTCCGTACCAGGAATATTAACATTTTTGATTTCTCTGGTGAGAACACCGCGAACAGCATGCCAATAATCGGGAACCTTACCGATATCAACCCATTCAAAGTCCATCGAAACAGCATAAAAAGGCGCTTCTTTTTCCACTAGTTTGGGAAATAGTTCTCCCCCAATATCGAATTCTTGCTTAGGAGGAATATAGTCAAATATCTCTGGTTCGAAAATATAAATACCAGTATTAATATCTTGGCTTAACGCTTCTTCTACAGAAGGCTTCTCTTGGAAAGACTTAATTCTGCCGTTCTCATCCGTTACTACTACTCCATAACTAGGAACATCTTCTT
>JBCBWB010000275.1:0-4504 GCA_039817275.1 Cyanobacteria bacterium J06648_1
ATCTTGATCTCTGGATCGGTGACAATAGATTCGAGATCGGTAGTCAGTACTCCCGTTGGCAGCTGGGGCGATCTGGGCTTATCGAGCGATCGCACTCCTACTTTCGCTATTTCAATTTCCTGCAACAGACCATTGCGTCCTGCGGGGTCTAAAATAATCTCTGCTGTTCCTGTACCAACTGTACCGTAACCCAGTAAACCAATCTTCAAAGCCACAACTTATACCCTGACTGTAATCGCATGAAGTGAATGCCAGTCCATCATATCAGGAAGGGGTTTGCTTCATCGGCTAATTTTTCTCTTTAGAGGGCAAAATCATCTGCCTGTAATTCGGATTTGGTAGTCAGTTTTAGTATTGGCTTGGTAAGAACCCACCCAAACCCTGTAGGAGCCTTGCTGCCACGCTCCTTCAATCATCGGGTTGGCAGAACTAGAGTCATCGTTACACCAAACGCCACCAGCTCCCTGTACGAGCAGGGTAGTATCCGTGGGGCTTGCCACTTCTAGGCGCATAAACTCTAGCAAAGATTTGATCTGTAACAAATGATTGGGTTGGGAATTGACATACCCATCACAGTATCCTGTGGCAGTTTTTTTGGTTCGGGCAATTTTTGCTGATTCGACCTTACCATTGCTTGTGCCGGGGATAGCTATCGGTTGAGTCAAAGTGTTTTGATCAATCTTGATGACATTTTGAGCCAAAACGGGATAATTGGAGCAGCAAATCGTCATTCCCAGACAAAAGCTAGGAAGCTTGAGCAATATAGAATTACGGCTAAATATATGTTGGGAAAAATCTCTCGGAATTAATAAATATCGAGACTCAAGTACGGCTTTTATCACTTAAAGTAGGGGTTATTGATCAATCGAATAAAAGGTCTTCTAAGAAAACTATCATTAGTTATTCTGTTCCAATATAGGTCAGCTTTATCAAAGTCGAAAGAGTCCAAAGCCGAATACCCACTAGCAGAACCACCCTGATCTAAAGAGTAAACCCGAACTAAAGTAAAAGCGATCGCCCAGAAAAGCGATCGCCGACTAACTTGATAGTTAGATGGGAAATTAACCAGCAATTTTACTTAGAGTTTGTTCCAAACGAGTCTGATCCATACCTTGCTGGTTGAGCAGTAGCCAGGTTTGAGTCAGATCAGGACCATGTAGTTCCCCTGTTAAACTAGCTCGCAGCGATCGCATTACCAAGCCCTTTTTGACTTTTTGGCTTTTGGTGACTTGCTTGATTAAGGCTTTGGCATCTTCCTCGGAAATACTGTCGGCACTCTTAACCCCGTCCATAATCTCAGTAACAACAGCAACTACTCCTTCTTGCTGGAGTAAGTCCATGGCTTCGGCGGCATATTCAACCTGATCGGCAAAAAAGACGCTGGTTTCTTGGATCACGTCGGTTAAACGATTGAGAGTTGGGGCTGTTAACGAAGTTAAATGTTCCAACCAGGCACGATCTTTACTATCAACATCAAAACCGGCCTCTTGCCAGTAGGGAATTAAGAGATCTGTCAGCTTATCCGCTGGCATTTCGTGGAGATACTGACTGTTGATCCAGTCTAATTTATCCCAGTCAAATTTTGCCCCTGCTTTGTTGACTCGCTCCAAATCAAATTCTTGAGCAGCTTCTTCCAGAGTAAAAATCTCATGAGTAGAATCAGGAAAAGTCCAGCCTAGCAAGGTCATGTAGTTGACTAAAGCTTCTGGCAAGAAACCCATTTTGCGGAAGTCGTCGATTGAAGTTACCCCATCCCGCTTGGAGAGCTTTTTACCGTCCTGATTAAGAATCAAAGGACTGTGGGCGAAGACGGGAACTTCAGCACCCAAGGCTTCATAGAGCAAAATCTGTTTAGCAGTGTTAGCAATGTGATCCTCGCCGCGAATTACGTGGGAGATTTGCATGTCAATATCGTCTACCACTACCGCCAGGTTGTATAGCGCCTGTCCGTAGGGTTCATCTCCTTCTGCTGCGCGAGCAATTACCATATCGCCACCTAAGTCGCTACCCTGCCAGCTAACAGAGTCGCGAATCGCGTCTTGCCAGACAATTTGGCGATCGCCATCAATTTTAAAGCGAATTACAGGCTTGCGTCCTGCTGCCTGGAATGATTCTTTTTCCTCAGGACTAAGATTACGGTGACGATTGTCGTAGCCTGGTGCTTTACCCATTGCCTTTTGAGTTTCTCGCATTTCGTCGAGTTCTTCGGGGCTACAGTAGCAAGGATAAGCCAAACCCTTGTCAATCAGAATTTGTACCGCCTGTTGATACTTGTCCAAGCGCTCAGTCTGAAAGAACGGACCCTCATCCCAATTAAGCCCTAGCCATGCCAGTCCCGACTTAATATTTTCCGTATACTCAGAACGCGATCGGGCTGCGTCTGTATCTTCGACGCGGAGAACAAAAGTTCCCTGATGATGACGGGCATATAGCCAGTTAAAAACCGCTGTACGTGCCGTACCAATGTGTAAATTACCTGTTGGTGAAGGAGCAATCCTTACTCTAACACTCACAAAATACCTCTTACTCTGAAACTAATTTTTTATCTGTGTGCAGCTTATTATTGTAGCGATATTGGGCGACTTCCCCCTAAAAGACTTGTCTACGATATCGGTAATTAGTAGCGGGATATAAGTATCTTCCGTGTAGACGAGGTTTAAATTACTTGCTTTGAGAGTATTTAAACCTAGAAACATGAGTTTTTTTAAAGCTTAGATAAACTCAAGCATTGCAGATATGAAATTTGGGTAAAAGAAATAAATTTCAGCTCAAAGAAACAGAATAAATATTCGCCTGCACACGTGTTTTAGCAGCTTTTTTCCGCAAAATCCTAACTACAAACAGCAAAATAACAACAATCGTTGTCTCTCTCTTCCATCATAGATCTACGCCCTATTTTTACGATCACAGCTGTACTCCCAAAACGCGATTATCACAGAAACAAGCAAGTTGAAAAACAACTATTTGCTCAAAATTGCTCTATGAAAACCCTAGATGTGGTGCAAAAACAAATCTAGAAAAATTATTGAGCCCAAAAATTAGCAAAGCCAATTAATCTAACTAAATTTTTAAGACAGCAAGATCATGGATAACAATCAAGGACAAAACTTTATCAATACTTTTATTGTCACTACCGCTAACGATGAAAATGATGGTGCAAACAATGGTACAGGCTTGTCTTTAAGAGAAGCGGTCAATGCAGCCAACAATTCGGCTGGGATAGATCGCATTATTTTTGATAGTGGCTTGAGCGGTAGCAACATCACCCTTAGTTTAGGTGAAATTGCGATCGCCGATTCAGTCGCGATCGAAGGTTTAGGAGCGGATGCTTTAACTATCGATGGTGCCAACGCCAGTCGTGTATTTAACATTGATGATGGCGATGCGGCAAATACGATCAATGTTTCCCTTTCCCAGCTCACCGTTGCTAACGGTACAACTACAGGAGCGGGTGGCGGTATTACCAATAGTGAGAATCTAACGATTGTAGACAGCACCGTCACAGGCAGTACAGCAGCAAATCGCGGTGGTGGGATTTATAATCTGGGCGACCTGACGGTTAAAAACAGTATTATCAGCGAAAATCGTGCCAATGAACGTACAGGTGGCGGCATCGTCAGTGCGGGTAATCTAACCATCGAAGATAGCGTCATCCGCAACAACTTTGCTTACTATGCTGGGGGCGGTGTTTCCAACGATGGTCAAGCGACAATTTCTAATACTCTGATTGATAATAATAGCTCCGATGGTGACGGAGGCGGAATCTTAAATCTCGATACCCTGGAAATTATTAATACAACTATCAGCAATAATTCTGCTCTTGGTACTAGTGCTGATGATATTGGCAGTGGTGGCGGCATTATCAATGTCAGCGCGGCAAACTTATCGATTACCAGCAGCACCATTAGCGGCAATACTGCTAATTTCTCTGGGGGCGGAGTTTATAACCAGGAAGCAGAAGATACTGTAGTCATTAATAACAGTACGATCTCTGATAACCAGGCAACTTACGGTGGTGGTGTTTCCAATTCTGGTACGGCAACTATTTCTAGCAGCACCATCAGCGGCAACTCCGCTTCCATTAGCGGTGGCGGCATTGATAACTACCAAGGTAACGTCGATCTTCGCAACAGCACGATTTCTAACAATACTGCCGAAACAGGAGCAGGATTGGGCAACACTTATGGCGTTGAGTTTTCGGTAACTAGCACTATTGTGGCTGGTAATACGGATGATGACGATCTTGGTGGTGATCCCTTTACTAGTGGTGGTAATAACCTGATCGGGAATGGTGATGGTGCGGCAGGATTTGTCGCGGGAACAAATAGCGATTTGGTTGGCGATACAGCTAATCCAATCGACCCCAAATTGGGAGCATTGCAAGACAACGGTGGCGCAACTGCCACTCAAGCTCTCTTAGCTGATAGTCCAGCAATTGATGCGGGTAGCAATCCTGACAATTTAACCTTCGATCAAAGAGGCAACACTTTTACTCGTACTAATG
>JBCBWB010000276.1:0-4491 GCA_039817275.1 Cyanobacteria bacterium J06648_1
CTCCGCATAAAATAGACCCCTGGTTCGGGGGGAATCTCTTTCAAACGGGCTTCTAAGCGTTCTGGCTGTTTTAATAAAGTTTTAGCTTCGGTCGATGCAGTCATAGTATTAATCAAGCTGCTAGCTGCTAGCTGGGACGTAGCCCTTTTTAATTGCTTCCTATAGTGATGATAGAGAATTTTATAGCAAGAAGGGAGACTGTTTTAGAGCTACTCCAAAAAGTTTTTTTTCCTCGCGATCGCAGAAATTACGATTTTTAATCGAGCTTGAGGCTAATCTTCACTAGAATTTTTGTACTTATTAAAGAGAGAGCTGATAGTAAGTGTTGTGCCATTTGTAACTGCCAATCAAACACCTTTAAGTAAACTAAAAAATCAATCTTAGTTGCTGACACTTTATGTTAATTAGAACTAAAGTGTGATAAATTAATGCTAATTCGGTTCTAGTGGAAATCAGCCATTAGAAGTAATGGGGAAAGTTCGGTGTAAATCCGTCGCTGTCCCGCAACTGTAATGAGAAAACTAAACTTCTCTAAGTCAGAATGCCCGCCGATACTAACACGACACAAATAAACTAATCTGCGAGGTACAGATGTTAGAATTTTTTTTGATTTCTAGAATTATTAATTCTCAATTGGTCACATTGACAATAAATCTACAGCGAATAATAGAGTAAATATCAAACGCGGGTTTTATAGAGGTTTGTTTAGCAGTTTTATCAACGCTTTCTTGAGTACATTTATTGTTAGTCAGGCTATGGATGCGTATTCTTTTTATGGTCTTTGGAATCAAAGCCAGTAGCGATCGCCTGATGCTTGAGAGCAGCTTTAAATAGATTTGTTTTGTAAAACGCCACAAGCAATGCATTGCTAAATGAGATATTAGATTGCATTTTTTTAGTTGGCAATCTGCTCATATCTCATGGTTTTTAATGCCATTTATTGTTCGACTTAGCATTTATTATCGATCAAGGTAATTGCCGTATTTTAGGCTGCGATTTTGCTATTGTTAATCGTCTTTTCCGCATCATTATTTATCGAAAAAATGAATATCTTCACTACAACAATAGGTTGTATCCGTATTGAGAAAAGTTGTGACCTCAAAAGAGAATTTGAGCCTTTTTTTTACATGGTGAGATCTACTGAAAAATTACCAGAGGGCATTAATGTTACACAGAAATAGTGTCAGGCAAAATAGTGACGATAATTGGCAGTCCCTATTTATTCGGGAAAATTTCTTGTCTCTGGGACATACTGCCTGGCAGGGATTTTGTACTCAAGGACGAGGCATAGTGATATGTCATCTAGCTGTTGAGGATATGTCGTCTATTAATTGGAGTCTCGATCTAGTCGAATATCAAGCCCATTTTCTAAATGAATTGGAAGCTGCAATCTATTTACAGCTACTTAACTTAAAAGAGCAGGAAATCCCGCTGCTGACAGAAAAAGTTGGCAAGTACAATCCAAAAACAGAAATGCTGGTACTAATCAAGGAAAACAGCAGTATTTACCTTGCTTTACTACAAAACATGGCGATATTCCCCCCTGACTGTTACAAACAGGTGCAGCAACGTCAATCGGAATTTAAGCTAGCTATTTCACCCCCAGGCGGAATTTTTACATAAGCCGATTGATACCGCAGACAAGCTTGCCGTAGCGCCTGCGAAGCAGATCGCAATTTGCCATCCTGTTGTTTTCCGTATCAATTACCCATCTTCCAACCATAGAAGCAATCAAATTATATGCAGTCATTCCTGGGTTTCATCTTCGCGTTTATTTTCGGCAGCTTTCTCGAATATTGGGTTCACCGTTGTATGCATCTCTACCCCAAATTTGGCAATCAGATAACCAAACATTACGGACATCATCGCAGTAATACTACCAAAGGATTCATCGGCGATTGGCTGGATTTTAGTTTAGTGTCGCTATTAGTGTTGCCCGCTTTCTTGGTATCCCTAGACTGCGGAATCATCATGATCTCTGGAACTGTAGCATTTGCCGCTTTTGCTTCCTACGCCCACCAAATTCAACACCATAACCCCCATAAATGTTTCTGGATGAAGATGCCCATTCACTATGTTCATCATCAAAACAATCAGTGGGATAGGAATTTTGGACTGGCGATCGACTGGTGGGATAGACTCTTCGGCACTTATAAACCCGTCGAATGGATGAGTAAAAATCTATAAAACACGTGAAGCGATCGCTCGATCGCTTCATTATTATCATTCAAGAATATAGCTAACTTATTCTGCGAGAAATATCATGACTCAACATACTCTATTCGTTTGTAGCCTCTGTCGTTTTTCCGAGCAAGAAAATAAAAAATATGGACTTTCAGGAGGACAACACCTAATCGAAGAGTTGCAAAAAAGTTTAAAAGACCGCGAATGGGGCGATCGCATTGCCATAAAACCTGTATCCTGCATGGCAGCCTGTCGTCGTTCTTGTGCCGTTACTTTAGCTGCGGATGATAAACTAACTTTTATTTTAGAGCGACTTGCCCCCGTAGAATCTGCACCCGATCTATTAAAATTTATCGAGCAATATGTAACTACACCTGATGGTAGAGTTGCCTATAGAGAACGCTCTAGAACTATCCAGCAAGCAACTTCCTTTGTTTTGCCGCCTTTAAGCAGTTCCCATTAATTAAAACGAATCGCGATCCAGACAATACTATTCCTTATCCCTCATGTCCATTACCCCAGACCAATATTTATCCCCCGAAGAATCTGCCGATATCGATGCGGCATTACTTTCCTCTAGCGAAAAGTTCTTAACCCGCCTGACAATTTCTTCTCAAAGATTGCTAAAGGCGATCGCACAAGACTACGAAATAGATGTAGCCGATTTAACCCATACCCAAATTATCCAGTGGTTTGAAAACGACAGTAAAGCCAAGCGTGAACAGGGAGACGATGCAGGAAATTTACAGTGGTAAGTTTTAAACAGCAGGATGCTCGATCGACCAACTGACGTTTATTTATTTTGCCGACATGGTTATTGTTTTAATCTGATTTAACTTTCGATCTAACCAACAGGTTCGGTTTGCATTTTTTCTATTTTGTCAATAGCTAGTTATACCTATTGTCTTGAAAATACATTTTGTATTTATTAAATAATGTTTCGCAAATAAAGAAATTTTATCGCCTTAATTCTCCAACTGCTTTAAGCACAAAGCTTGTAGTGAGTAAATGTTTGTTAAGCGGCAAAAATTAATAGTGATACTCATATTTACTATTCTTATTGATACATGATTGTCAACAAAAAATCAAGACCCTGTAAACAAGAAAACTCGTTGCTTATTGAGAATAATTATTAAAGTTTATTTTAATATTTGCTTAAGAATTGAGCATAAATAACAAATAGTTACACAGATCAAAGATAAGTTTATCTTATTTAAAAGCCAGGCAAAATTTTAGGCAAACTAGAACGAGCGATCGCAAATAATGAAATTAAACAAGTCATAACCACCACGTTTTACAATAGAAGCTGAATCAGATAAATTTTTCAACAAATTTTTCAGCGTCATATTTAACTCATTATGCAAACTCTGGATAATCCTAAATCTGCTAACCCTCCTGCTTTTGACACTACGATCCACAGACGTAAAACGCGGGCAGTAAAAGTTGGTGATATCACTATCGGTGGTGGCAATCCAGTGGTAGTGCAGTCAATGATTAACGAGGATACTTTAGATATCGATGGTTCGGTGGCAGCTATCCGTCGTCTCCACGAGATTGGCTGCGAAATCGTGCGCGTAACTGTGCCTAGTATGGCTCACGCTAAGGCTTTAGGTTCAATCAAGCAAAAATTGGCTCAAACTTATCAAACAGTTCCTCTCGTTGCCGATGTCCATCACAACGGCATGAAAATTGCTCTAGAAGTAGCCAAGCATGTCGATAAAGTGCGGATCAACCCTGGCTTGTATGTTTTTGAGAAACCCAAAAGCGATCGCACTGAATATACAGATGCAGAGTTTGCCGAAATCGGGAATAAAATTCGCGAAACCTTAGAACCACTAGTAATTTCTCTGCGTGATCAGGGTAAGGCAATGCGGATCGGCGTGAATCATGGTTCCCTCTCCGAAAGAATGCTCTTTACCTACGGCGATACTCCCGAAGGAATGGTGGAGTCGGCGCTAGAGTTCATCAAAATCTGTGAGTCTCTAGATTTCTGCAACATAGTCCTCTCTCTCAAAGCTTCTCGCGTTCCCGTCATGCTAGCGGCATACAAGCTGATGGTGCAGCGCATGAACGAACTAGGTATGGAATATCCTCTGCACCTGGGCGTTACCGAAGCGGGTGACGGTGAATATGGCAGAATCAAATCTACTGCGGGTATTGGTACTCTTTTGGCTCAGGGCATTGGCGACACCATTCGCGTATCCCTAACCGAATCTCCCGAAAAAGAAATCTTCAGAAACACTATGCCCGATTGAAAGCACAAACTGCGGTACTACAGGCTAACTTAGCTAATCGCTATGGGGAGCA
>JBCBWB010000277.1:0-4452 GCA_039817275.1 Cyanobacteria bacterium J06648_1
CGTTTCCAACTGTTGTCCCCATCCTCGAGGCAGATTCTCACGCGTTACTCACCCGTCCGCCACTAAATCCGAAGATTTCGTTCGACTTGCATGTGTTAGGCATACCGCCAGCGTTCATCCTGAGCCAGGATCAAACTCTCCATGATGAACTAAAGTCCATTCAATCAAGTTGATTTGTTTAGCTCTTTTCTTTCTTTCGACCATTCCTTTTAAAAGTAATTGTTAAGATTTGTTACAACCTCTCTAATTCCTCTCTTGGGGTGGATTTTTAGTTACTTTTTATCCAAAAAGCTTTGTGTTTTAAAAACCGTCAAACTATTGTATTGTCTAGGTTCTGTCCGCTGCTGAAGGACTTGCGTCTCTCAACCGCGCATTTACCAATATAGGGATAATGAAAGAAGATGTCAACCCCTAGATCTGAGTTTTTTCAAGAATAAGTGTTTTCCCTAATACACAATCATCTTCTAAGCTTTGCCAGATATAGTATTAAAGCGTTTAATTTAATTTGTCAAAATAACTAAAAAAGTTCTATGTCAACTTTACCTTCCTTAATAATTATTGATCGCCTGCTAGAAAATTGGTTGTTAGAGGATATCGGCAGGGGAGACTTTACGACTCAGGGATTATTCACAGATCGAGCCATGGTTAATCAGGCAGTGTGGGTTATTAAAGAAGACGGTGTAATTGCAGGATTGCCGATCGCTGCCAGAGTATTTAAATTATTAGATAAGGAGGCAGAGTTCATTCTTGAAAAAGAAGACGGAGAATTTTGCAGGTCGGGAACTACTGTTGCCAGCATCAAAGGAAGTAGGGAGGCTTTGCTAACTGGGGAAAGAGTAGCTTTAAATTTAGCGATGCGTTTGAGTGGAATTGCTACCGCAACCCGTAGTTATGTAGACGAGATTGGAAATCTGCCGACCAAGTTAGTCGATACGAGAAAAACAACGCCTGGTTTGCGAGTGTTGGAAAAATATGCCACCAGAGTTGGTGGTGCGGTTAATCATCGGCTGGGCTTGGATGATGCGGTGATGATTAAGGATAACCATATCAAAGCAGCAGGAGGAATTGAAAAAGCGATCGCTCTCTTGCGAGGCAATATTCCTTATCCCTTGAATATAGAAGTAGAGACAAGCAATATAGAAGAAGTAGAGCAAGCTTTAAAGCACGGTGCAGACATAATCATGCTAGATAATATGTCTCTCGACATCATGACTCAAGCAGTGAAGCTAATTCGTGATACTAATCCTAGAGTCCGTATCGAAGGATCGGGCAATATTACGCTACAGACTATTCGCGCTGTGGCAGAAACAGGAGTTGACTATATATCTAGTAGTGCGCCGATAACCAGATCTCACTGGTTGGATCTGAGCATGAGAATGATGTGAGTCGGTGCGGAATTGAACTACAAACTTAAATAAAGTCTAAACAGTTTCACCAGTCAATAGATCCCTGAGCTAACTTGAGGATGCAACTTACTGGACTTACACCTATGTTGACACTGCAAGTAAATTGGCATCAACTCGCCGAGATTGATGAGCTGCAAGATTATTTTCAGTCAGACTTTGAAGGTTTTCAGGCTTTGATTAAACAATATATGGATAAGTTTCAACAGTTTGGGGAGGAGGAAATAAACAAGCTGGCATATCTAAGAGTGCTAGAAGTAACCAACGGCTGCACTCAATGGGGATTTAGGAGACAAGACGAGGAAAGTCTCTCGGTAGAAGATGCGCGGCAGTGTATGAAAATGGTGATGGGATTTATTAAAAACAAAAAAGTCTACTTTCCTAGTCTAGGAACAATTACTTTTGATTCCGAAGTAGAAAAGTTTATTGAGAATGGTCGAGCCATGTACTGTGATGCTTTCAAGAAAAACATTCCAGGGATGAAGCGAGAATACTATGCTTCTTCGACAGCTCAGTTTATTGTTTTCGGACGTAATAATTTAGAGTCGGCAATGGATTGTGTCAAACAGGATTATGAGAATCTTTTCTCTCCTTACTATATACAGCGAGGACGTAATTATATAGCGCCTTATCTGATTTGTATTGACTAAAGCTGTTATGTCGGTAGTTTGGAATCGGGGAGTATCTGCGATCGCAATCTAGCAATCATAAATATTCTCATGCATGTTATTGAAGAAGCTGATGGTGTTGGCGATCGCAATTATGATAACTCATCAATCGTGTTTGATTCTTTGAATTGGCATGGAGTAGTTTGTGTTGGGTTTCGTTCCTCTACCCGATTTACAAGTTTCTGAATATGATGCAAAGGAGTACAAGGTTTTTCTCAACAAACCATGCTCGAACTTATTTCAGGTATATTGTTTGCGTTATTTAATCCTATTTCTCTTCTAGCATTAATAGCTGTTGCTTTGGCTTGGAGTGTGCCTATTCGGTATCTTAGCTTGTATATTTGCAGCGTGATTACCTCGGTAGCTATATTTTCTATTCCCAATAACTCACACTATTTTCGTCCAGGTCGTTTTGATTTCATTGGTTTTTCAATGATTGATTGCGCCAGGACAATATTGATTGTAGGTTTTGCCGTAGTAGTTATTGTCAAAATTAGGCAACAAGTTAATGCTCATGAAGACTTTTTGAGCAATCGCCTAATTAAGATTTTAAGTTATGTATTGGCGGGATTTTTAAGTGCTTTCTTTTTTTATTTACTTTGCACTAATTTCTTCGAGGGATACCAAGCGGCTTTAGAAGCATATATCATTGTCATTGCTTTCATATTATTAGGATTGCTATTTGGATTACTTAGCCAAAACACAAGATTTATAAGTTATCGGTGTCTCGAAGGAATACACTCGCTTTTTTATAGTTTTAGCCTTTTTATGACTATAGCGATGGTAGTTAATTCAGCATTCGCATTAACTGCCTATAAACAAACAAAAAAAATGGTGGAAAATAATAGCACCGAAAATGTAAAGTACTGTATTCAGACTAAAGGAAGAGGATTAAACTCTTGGCTAGAACTTACTCCTTTGACTATTTGGAACAAGCCCAAAAATAGAAGAAGTGCAGGAACTAGACATGCTGTATTAACAATCGTCCGTACCAATGAACAAGCAATCTACCACTGGTCTTACAAACTGAGAGATTGGCAATACAACTCAGCAGGATTCGATCCTGGAGGAGCGTTAGTTCCAGCATCTTTGGACTGCACCTTGGAGAAGAACTATCTTGCAAATATTCCACTAATATTTTCTCAGCCACAAACATTATATTTAGAACATAAGCAATTTAAGATTCCAATCCAGTACCTTCCTCGCCAAATTAAGTTAACTGGAGAGAATGGACAAAAAATTAGCCTACATGCTTTGCTACCCAATTTCACAGCCGTGAAACAAATTTTTTCTAGATTATTGCTTCAAGAAATATTGACCACTACCAATATTTGGATCGGAACGGCAAATGCAGAGAATACAAATAATATTTGGTTCAAAGCCTTGTCAGAGTTGGAAACTCAAGAATTAAAGGGTGAATTTGGTTTACAGAAGAGAATTGTTCCTCAAGTTAAATATAAACTTCAGAAAGAGACACCCTATTCAACTAAAGAAGTTCAGCAGCACGTACAATATTACGAGAAAGAAGATGGGATAGTTAAAACTGTAATTCTCTGCGCTCCCGATCAAAGCAAACGCTTTAACTGTGAGCATCACTTTATCAACGGCAATTTGCAGTATAGTTTTCGGCATAGCGATCGCAACTTGAAAGACTGGCGCAAACTGCAAGCAACGTTAGTTAGTAGATTAAAATCTTGGGCAGTTCGGGAAAGCGATTTGTAGATGTAGATGGATTTACTAAATTTCGGTAATCCCAACCCGATCGCGACTGCAACATATACGGATAAAGCGTTAGGGTAAATAGATATAACTATAATCTGCAAGCATCTATTTACATGACAGACGCAACTATTACCAAAAATCCTTTATTGATTGGCAAGGGACTGCCTCCTTTTGACGAAATTAAGGCGGAGCATGTTGTTCCAGCGATTACGCAAATATTAGAAGAGTTGGACGCGGGAGTTAGCAAGCTAGAAAAGAATGTAACTCCTACTTGGTCTGGTTTAGTTGAGCCTTTAACTGAATTAGAAGAGCGTTTAGGCTGGAGTTGGGGCATTGTGGGACACTTGATGAGCGTTAAGAATAGTCCTGAGTTGCGCGAAGCTTATGAAAAGATGCAGCCAGAAATTGTTGGGTTCTACAATAAGCTGACTCAAAGCAAGCCTTTGTACGAAGCTTTTAAGGAAATTAAAGAAGGTGCAGAGTGGGATAAATTAGAACCTGCACAAAAGCGGATTGTTGAGTCTTCGATTCGCGATTTTGAGCTGTCTGGCGTAGGTTTAGAAGGTGAGGCACGAGATAGATTTAACCAAATTCAGTTGGAATCAGCCGAATTATCGACTAAGTTTTCTAATAATGTTTTGGATGCGACCAAAGCTTTC
>JBCBWB010000278.1:0-4436 GCA_039817275.1 Cyanobacteria bacterium J06648_1
GACATTTGGGCAATTTCTGGCAGAATCGGACTGGGAGGATACTTCATCAGCTTGACCGCCATTTCGCTCAAATCCTGAGCGCAGTCGCCGATCCGCTCCAAATCCCGCACTAGCTGCATAAAAGCACTAAGCATTCTTAAGTCTTGCGCTACTGGTGCTTGTAGGGTCATGAGGGTGGCGCAGTCAGATTCTATTTGACGATAATATATATCTATCTGTTTTTCTAGGGCTAATAGCTTGGGAATTGCGTCGAGATCTCCCTCAAACAAAGATTGGTGACTCAGACGAAAAGACTGCTCGACTAGTGTCCCCATCCGTAGCACCTCTTGCTGAACTTTACGGAGAGAACGCTGGAGTCTATTTGCTTCAAAAGGACTAGTCTTGGGAGTTAAGGTCACAGAGCCTAATTATAGTGTTGCACTAAAGATGTGGTTTGAAACACGTTCTATTATTAATAGCAAAAAAGCTTAAACTTTGCGAATCAAATGTATCTAATGCTACTGAAAGATGCTATTGATTTGGATTTTGTGAGATTTTATCGGTTGGCAGCACAATTTCTAGCCAGGCTCCACCTATTTGAGGATGATTTTTGGCAGCGATCGCTCCTCCGTGAGCCTGAACAATCTGCTCGACAATAGCCAGTCCCAAGCCACTACCATCTGCTTGGGGATTATTCTTTTGTTCTCTGGTGCGGGATTTATCACCACGATATAGTCGCTCAAAAATATGGGGTAAATCCGAGGCATCAAAACCCTGACCCGAATCAATTATGTCTATTTTGACCTGCTCTGCACTATCTGGCTGCGCGGGGGGACAGAGAGATACTTGAACCAAAATTTCTTTGTCAGGAAGATTATGCTTGATTGCATTGTCTAGTAGGTTGAGAAAAACCTGAATCAGTCGCGAACGGTCGGCAGAGACAACAGTATGATGATTGCCACTATAGACTAGTGATACTTGCTTGCGTTTGGCGATTGGCTCTAAGGTTTGCCACACTGACTGAATCAGGTCGTATAGCTTTACGGTTTCATACTTTAAGGCTTTACTCGGTGCAGCTTCCAGCTGAGTTAGGTCGAGCCACTCCTGGACAAGTTCAATCAGGCGATTAGTTTCTTGGAGCATTTGCTCGACCCAACGGCGTTCAGGATCTTGCAAACGCCGCAGCAAGTTTTCAGCTACTAGAGAAATAGAAGTTAGGGGAGTTCTCAGCTCGTGGGTGAGGTCGGAAAAAGTGCGATCGCGAGACTGGGATAAATCTACTAAAGGCTGACGGTTTTCGATGAAGACTCCTACCTGTTGATTTGATAAGGGGAATCCGTGTCCTTTGAGGGCGATCGACTCTACTACTTTTTGCAAAGGTTGGACGCTGTCTGGTTCCCATTCTGACTTTTGGGGCGAGACATAGCGAGTGTAATAGAAAATCCACTCTTTGGTCTGAGAACGCTGAGAATTACGAGTTGCTTCGATTAGCTGATCAAGGTCATAGGAGCGTACCAGCTCTAGCAATAGGCGTACCCGCAGCGAGCGCCGCGAATCAATGTGGAGGAGTTCTTTCGCTGTTTGATTGCAGCCCAAGAGCTGATTTTCCTCATCCACCTGTAAATAGCCAATGGGAGCCTGCTCGATCAGCTCTTGCCAAGCCCGCTTATCCCGTTCTAGATTCTGACGTTGACGATCAAGTTCGCTCAACTCTCGACGGATCAGAGAGTGTAGGGGCAAAGACACTTCGCGGTCATTATCTTGGGAATAAGAACGCAGGGTCTTCTTCAACTGCTGTTTAAATCTATATTGTTGAGCTGCATAGATGCTCAGTCCTAAACCCAATCCCAGGAAAAAATTAAAGGTGATCACAAAACAACTGCCGATTGATACTGGGCTAACTGCATTTAATTTTACGCCCAGCACCAAGCAAAACCTAAGCTTTGTCATCAATCTATGACTAATTGGCGATCGCGATACTTCAACCGAAGCGGGACTCTAATTGATTGGTTTTACTATATCTAACCAAAACGGTAGCCAAAACCCCTAACGGTAATTAGATACTCTGGCTGACTTGGCTCTAATTCTAGCTTTTCGCGCAACCAGCGGATGTGAACATCGACGGTTTTTGTATCTCCGAGAAAATCGGCACCCCAAACCTGTTCGATTAGCTGATCTCTGGACCATACTCGGCGGGGATAGCTCATAAATAGCTCTAGCAGACGAAACTCTTTAGGAGATAAATTTACCTCTAGCCCTCGTACCGTCACGCGACATTCCTGAGGAAACAGGCTGATATCACGATACTTTTGCACCGAACTAGGGGCAGAAGTGCTGTAGCTTTGACGACGTAGCAAGGCACGACAGCGAGCAATTAGCTCTCTCATGCTAAAAGGCTTGGTTAGATAGTCATCGGCTCCTACTTCTAAGCCCAAAACGCGATCGGTTTCGCTACTTTTGGCGCTAATTACCAAAATTGGCGTAATGTCTCCTTGGTAGCGTAGTAAACGGCAGATATCCAAACCATTCACCTCTGGTAGCATCAAGTCCAAGATAATTAGATCGGGAGTGAGTTTATCGCGGCTATAGTCTGGGCTTTGAAGTATGTTGAGAGCAGCTCTACCATTGCTGACGGTATGAACTTCGTAACCTTCCTCTTCCAAAGCGACTGTCACCATATCTCTGATTAAATCTTCATCTTCGATCAGCAGAATGCGATTTGCTTGAGCCAGCTTAGACTTATCCGATGTTTGAGGGTTTTGCAAGGAAAGCATAAATAGATACTTTTATTTGTCCGTATTACTACATATACACTAATACTGCCCCAGAAAAATATTGGTTAAGCTATTTTTTTACAGCTCTCTAAAGAAGATAATTTTGCTTTTAGACAAGCTTAATCAGTTCTTAACCAAATAATAATTAGACCGATACATTGTATACAAAATACGAGACAAAAATCAGCCCGAAAGTCAAGCTTGGCGAACTCCTGTAGTCAAGGCGAATAGAGCCGAGAGAGAATTTAGAAGTAACTGGTCAGCAGCTTATCTGGGGAGCCGCTGAGCAGTTTAAGCACAGATATTTCAACAGCTTCAAGCCAATTTACCTGACTACTTTTTGGTCTGACTAAAAATTAGAATCTGGAGTGGTTTTTTCTAATTTAAAAATAGGGGGCTTGATGATTTCTACCTGAGCGATCGCTTTTTGCAGCGCCAAAATTCTTTCCTTAAAACAATTTTCGGGTGGTAAGAAGTTGAGTAGCTTCATTTTTTGCAGTCTTTGTTTTACTTTTCCCTCTGCTCCGACCAAGAATACCTGATGATTGTGACGACAGGCATCCTTGACCATATTTTCGATCGCCAGTGAGGCAGTCACGCCGATCATCGGTACATCAGTCAGATCCAAAATTAGTACCTCATATTGACGGACAATCCCCATCTGCTGGGAAATAGTTTTTGCAGCGCCAAAACTCATCGGACCAGAGAGATTGAATAATAAGATTTTCCCTTGGGCTTTTTTCAGGATATGTCTTTCCGCAATATTGAGATCCATTTCCGCATCAGGATCGACAATTGCCTTAATCTTCTTACTCTGAATGTCACTTAGATTCTTAACCGTGAGTAAATTGGCGAAAAACACTCCCACCGCCACGGCAGTAATGAGATCAACGAACACCGTGAGCAGGACGACAATATACATCAACCCTGTCGCCTTGAGAGATATCTGATGCGCTCGCTTGAGGAAACTCCAGTCAATAATATCTATGCCGACCTTGATCAAAATTCCCGCCAATACGGCATGGGGAATATTCGCAGTCAAGTTTCCCGCCCGCAGAACAATAAATAGCAACACTAGCGCATGAATTATCCCCGACACGGGAGTCATGCCCCCAGACTTAACATTGATTACCGTCCGCATTGTTGCTCCCGCACCTGGCAAGCCGCCAAACAAACCAGAAATCAGATTGCCGATCCCCTGACCGACTAATTCGCGATCGCTGTCATGTTGGGTCTGGGTAATATTATCTGCTACTAGAGAAGTCAAAAGAGAATCGATCGACCCTAGCACCGCCAACATCAAACCATAGCCAAAAATAGCGCGATAATCATTGGCTCTGAAGGTAGGGAATTGAATCTGGGGTAGCTGACTGGGAATATTGCCGATTAGCTCTAAACCGTTATCAGGATAATAATGTCCGATGGCAATGGCGGCAATTGTACCAACAATCAACGCGAGTAGAGGGGAGGGAATAAAGCGCGATATGCGGCGCGGACAGCCAAAGACAATTGCCAGGGTAAGCATTCCCAAGCCCAAAGCATAGTCGTTGGTGTTGGCAATAAATTCGGGATACATCTTAACTGACTGCACCACGCTTGCCGAACCAGACTGTCCCAGAAAAGGACCAATTTGAGTCAGAATAATAATTAGACCAATGCCCGACATAAAGCCAGAAATTACGG
>JBCBWB010000279.1:0-4418 GCA_039817275.1 Cyanobacteria bacterium J06648_1
CTCCATGTCCCGTATAGTCCACCATGGCATCAGAGCGCAGCAGGGTCAAAATTCCAATTGTCAGCGTGACCCATCCCCCTAAGCGAAACAGTTGGCTACGACGATCCGCGCTTACTTTGGAGATAGAGATGCCTACTCCCAGCATCACAGGCGCTGTTCCCAAACCAAAACCCAACATGGTTGCTGTTCCCACCAGCAAACTTCCTGCTTCTACCGCCTTAAGCTGTGCCGTATATAAAAAGCCGCAGGGAATCAGTCCCCAGACTCCTCCCAACAAAAAGGGAGTCCACCACTGTTGTTGAGTCGATAGGCGATCCATCCCAGAATTCAGGCGATCGTGAACTTTCCCCCGTAGAGGATGGAGCAAAGGTATGCGGGGCAACCAGCCAGGTTTTATTTGAGCAATACCGCACCAGATCAAGATAATGCCCGTAAAAACTGCCATAAACTGCCGTAAACTGCTGCCAATCCCCGCCAATTGACCGCTGGCGACGACAATCGACCCTAAACCGCCCAAAGCTGCTCCCACTAGACCATAGCTCATAATTCTGCCCAAATTGAGCAGCAGATGAAATTGCCAGCCGCTAATTCTGTTAGAGCGATCGCCCTGAGACAAAGCCAGTGCCACAGTCAAAGGTCCACACATGCCCATGCAGTGACCAAAACTGCCCAAAAACCCCAAGGCAACAATCAACAGTAAATCTAACACCAGCTTTTTATTGTCATAACTTCCTTATCTATTCCTAGCAGATTGTTGAGAATTTGAGCCACCCATAGCAGCCTAATATCACTCCTTACCTCTTACTTATTACCTCTTACCTCCTACTCAGACGGCAAAGCATGAAAAGCAATTCCCTCATACTGATAGTCAGGGAAGCCCGTGGCAATTTCCTCTCGTTCGGTTTCGAGGGGCGTGAAATAATGAATTCCCGCAGTCGGATCGTAAAAACGGTGAATTGGAATCGAGTTAGCTTCTGACTCACTATAGCCATGAAAGATTTCTCCCTCAAAAGTATAGTTAGCCAAATCGGTAACAGCGTCTTTCTCCGTTTCCGAAATAGTATAAAAATCTGTTCCCGTATCCTGATTGATAAAGTGATAAACAGGTGTAGCCGATGTCGTATCCAAAAGCGGATCGACGGAATTATAAGCTACGCCAACCAGATTTAAATTTGAGTCTGCCTGCAAAGCCTCTTTTTCAGCTTGAGATTCAGCGTAAACAGATAGGTCTGAACCAGCTTGGGTAAAGCGGTAAACTGATGAGCCAGAAGTGTCAGGATTGACTTTCAAAAGGCGATCGCCTGTATCTTCTGAGTTAACTTCGTTAACACTGTTTAAAGGTAGGGCATTAAGGCTACTTGTGGGACGAAAGCGCGGAATATCACCGACTGCCAAAGTATAGTCTCCCTGGCTTCCCGCCGCTGCATCCTCACCAGTGATGGGGTCATAGTCTCTGGCATTAAGACTAAAACCGTTGATGCCAATAAAATATTCTCGTCCCGCCTCTACCTCTATTTCGACAAAGCTACCTCTGGTGAGAGAGTCTTCATCGTCATTAGCATCGATTTCTCTGCCTCTAGAGTCAAAGACACGTAAAAAGGTATCGGCACTAAATTCTTGCGTCGCATCAACTCGGATAGCTAGGGTCTGATCTTCAGTCGCAACATAACTAAAAATGTCGATATCTGCTGCACCCACCACAAAACCGCTGTCTTCGCCGATTCTGCCTGTGACAGTCTCGCCGTCTACTACCCGTCGCACGCGATCGCTATCGATTGTATTGTTGCTAACATTATTAATGGCGCTAGCTGATAACAAACGACTGTTAATAATATATTCCCCCGTGCTGCCTCCCGTACCGCTACCAGTGGCGAAAGGATTGAAGTCTTGATTGCCAAACCCTGTTATCGCCGCATAGTAGTTACGGTTGGGTTCGATTTGAAACTGTAATCGTGGGTCGAGACTATCTATATCGTCATTGGAACCTATTTGATTACCATCTTCATCAAACAGAGTAATGACGGAATCAACGGGGTCTAAGATGGAATTTACCGTAAAAGAGTCAACGTCAATTTCTAAAATTCCTGCCCTCGAAGAATTAAGTCGATAAAAATCAACGTCCTTATTGCCAATTTCGGTATTTCCATCGCTACCGATCGTGCCAGAGAATGAATCGGCAGGCAGGGCATTATCTTCTGTAACTTGGCTAATCGTACCGTTAACATCGTTATTGAGGAAAGTTGCAATTAGCTCATAAGAACCACCCGTGTTGGCTGTGGCACGAGCGCGGTTATTCAGGTTAGTGGGGTCGTATGTTTGGTTGCCAAAATCCGATACGCCAATATAGTAAGTTTGTCCTCTTTCGACCGAGACACTTAAATAGCTATCGGTTTCGTGTCCATAATTCCCCGCCTGATAGCCATCGGCGGTTCGACGACCATCTACTATCTGAGTCGTGTTTGGATCGTTAATAACAACTCTCTCGCGACCTGAATCAACAGTCACCACGGTTTCTCCTGGTGCCAAATCGTCATCGCTAACAAAAAGATCGTTAGTACCAGCGACAAAAAGTTCATCCCCTGCTTCGTTAAACAGCCTGAGATAAGAATCAGGAAAATCAGCATAGGGAGTATCAATATCAATGTTTAACGTACCGTCATCGGGAACAGTAATGCGAAATAGATCGACATCTGCCGCATTGCTTGGTCTACCGCTTTCCTGTGCTAAGCTACCTGGAAAAAGTAGAGGTCGTTGATCGCTACCCAAAGCCACATCAACCGCCCCGTCAATGATATCGTTGGGTACGCTGTCCCTCGCATCAGGAACAGGGGCAGTGGGTAAATCTTCATTTTCTAGGTCTTCTCGCAGGGCGATCGCCGATTGATGAATATTGATTCGCGGATATTCGATGTTGCTATTGGCAACTCGGTCTGTTTCATCATCTCCATCTTCAATAATGTCGGCATTATCGATTAGATAGTCTCGAACCTGTTCGGGGGTCAACCTAACATCATATTCTGCCGCAATTTCCTGCAAGAGAGCCACTGCTCCAGCTACATGAGGTGATGCCTGGCTTGTTCCTGCCTGTTGATCTAGTAAGTCATCATCACTCCCTACAGGAACGGTACTGGTGATTAACGCACCTGGAGCAAATAAAAAGTTTTCCGCTTCTAGACGCTGGCTAAAAAACGTAATGCGATCGCGCCCTGGGATTTGTTGTTGGCGAAAAAAATCGGAAGCTAAATTATTCTGCCAGACTGCCCCTACGGCGATCGTGCTGTAAATTGCGGGAGCAGATAGGTTTTGTTCTTGGTTGGGTCGAATTACGTCTCCCGAGGCATCAAAAATATCACCATTACTATCAGGCTTACCTACATAGCTGTTTCCTGCTGCGGCGACTACCACAACCCCTTCATCTTCAAGATCTCTGATGATGCGCCGCCGTTCAATCTCTAGTTGACCATCGGATTCATTGGGACGGGTAAAAAATCCTCCTCCCAAAGATAAATTAACAGCAACAATATTGGTTTCAGTATTAGGATCGGTTACTTCATCTAACACCGTCTGTAGCGCATCATTAATGGCAAAAGAATTTAAGGTTCTTTGGTCGCCTACCTTAAAGCCAATTAGACCAACATCAGGAGCAACCCCAATATTTTCGTCTTCGGCTCCAATCGTACCTGAAACATGAGTACCATGATCTACCAAGTCGTTGGGATTAGTATCGCCATCAATAAAGTCAAATCCAAATTGATAATTATCATCTAGCAAGGGGTGGGTGGCATCTAAGCCCGAATCGATTACCACTACATCAAAACCCGTCCCGTCGATATCTTCAAAGTCGGGGTCATTGCGTAAATCTGTTAGCCCAATCAGATCGAAAGCAGGATTCACTCCCTCTCGCGCCTGTTCGATCTGAATTTCTTCGCCATCGAGGGTAATTGTCGTCGCATCATCTTCGAGCCGCAGTTGCTCTAGTCGCTCGGCTGTGATTTCTGCTCCTTGGACTAGCTGACTAAAAATTGCTCCTTCGTCTCCTGGGACATCTTCCTCACTTAGCTCCTGGGAAAATGCATGTCCTAATTCTTCGAGAAGGACGCTTTCTATTACTTCTGGTCTGTCTTGATTCTCAATGAGAAATTCTGACGCTAAGTAGATGGTGTTATTAAGCGCCGCATAGGCTCCCTGAGCGCCATTTAGAGTATCGCGATCGACTATCTCAATCGCTGCTAGAGGGCTTTCGTTATTAAGCCACTGATTAATAATCTCTCTGCTATCTTGCCCTGAAGAGGTAGCCGAACCAAAAGCAAGGTCGATCTGGCTCTCAAAGTCGGAGCTAACAATAAAATTCTCTAATCTTCCCTGGATTTTTGGAATACTTTGTTTAATAACTTTCTGATCCGTCGGTAGTTCGTATG
>JBCBWB010000027.1:0-36105 GCA_039817275.1 Cyanobacteria bacterium J06648_1
TTACGACTTTGAAACCATTCGAGAGTGTGTTGATTCTGCTTTCGCAAAATGTCCTAACGTATTCGCGTAACGCTATATCTTGACGGTGCGCAGCAATGATTGTGAATCTTCTGGAAGCCCAAATAATGCATGGGGAGATCTGCCTCAGCACCCGCTTCCCATTGCCAGTATCGAGTTAAAACCAGTTAAGTTAATAGCAGATAGGCAGCAAATAATGTTCCAACTAAGATCCTCAACACAAGGTTTGTTTAGCTGATAAGATTGCTGGTGAGTCGGAGAGCGGCTTTGGAGGCAAGATATTGACTGTCGAGCGATCGCCAAGTCCAAATTGACAGTTTAGCTTTTAAGAAGCAGTAACAGCTGATTAGAGGATAATTATTTACCGTGCATAGACTAGCAAATAAAATAAGTTTGAATTTATCGATTTAGCTTCAGTAATATTTGCTGCTGTCTGACGAGATTGACAAATTACTGCTGCTTATTTATGATTGCGGGCGTGTGAGGAGGGAACAAAACTTTAAGAGCCGAGATGTATCGTAGCAGAGTCTCTGGCTCTTTTCTCTATGCTGCTATCGGCTATAGTTTAGCAATTAAGGTCTGGACTGAGGTCGAATTTGGTTGAGCAGCGATCGCTCCAGATTTGGTAGTAGTTAAACCACCTACCGCACAGGCATAGCGGACAACATCACTAGCAACTAAGGGATCGGCTAACTGCTGTATGCCTCGCTGACATAATTGATGAATAAAGCCCGCCAAAAAAGCATCCCCCGCACCAGTAGTATCAACAACTTTGACGGGAAAAGGGCTGATTTTACCCTCATTTTCATTCAGACAATAGCTCACCTGAGCTGCACCATTACTGACTAAAACCCCTTCAACTGAACCTAGACGATAGAAGATTGCTCCAGCATCAGCCGTTTCAAAGAGCCACCGTGCTTCTTCCTCCGCTAACTTGAGAAAATCTACATACTCCCAAAGTTTCTCAATTAAAGGCAAAGCTTCTTGCTCATCAATCCAAAACATCGAACGCCAATTGACATCGAGTACAATCTTTAGATGATATTCAACCGCTAGCTCTAAAGCACGAAATACCGCTGCTCTAGATTGGGGATAGGCAAGTTCGAGGGTGCCGATTACCAGGTATTCCGCCTCTAAAAATAGTTCGAGGGGCAAAGACTCTGGAGCCAAATAAGCATCCGCAAAACTATCGGCAGACAATTTGCCAAAGCCAGCAAAAGCGCGATCGCCCGATTGGGAGCGAGTTACATAAACCTGCCTAGTAGGGAATTTCTGACTATATTGAACTCCCGAAATATCTACTCCTGTCGATTCTAAGAGCAACACCAGCTCTTTACCAAGATCATCTTGACCGACGCAGCCAATAAATGCGGAGGGAGTGCCCAACTTGGTTAAAGCACAGGCGACATTAGCAGGTGCGCCACCTGGATAAGAAGTCCAAGATGTAACTTCTGATACAGACTTGCCTAATTCATCAGCAAGACAATCAAATAACATTTCCCCCAGGCAAATAACTTTAGCAGGGCGATGGGCGATCGCTTTAGTGTTCAACTTGCTCCCTCAACACAGTTCCAACTTCTTCTATTTCTAATTCTCAGGGTATCGTTTCCCAATCGCAATTATGTTTAAGAAGGTTTATATTTTTTGATGACCTCACTTTAACAATTGTTTAACAAAGCAAAGTTAAACTAAGAAATTTAAACTTCACCACGAATTGCTTCAACTACCCCGTCGCGGAGAACCACTTCTATATTGAGCTTTTTAACCAAATTGTCTCCCTGCTCTAAACGGAAAAAGCTTTCCATCTGAGCCTGTACGACTTCTTGGTCTAGCTCTAGTAGCTGAATTTGTTGAAGCTGTTGCAGAAACTGATTTTTTTTCTCCAGCATTTCAGCTTTCTTTTGATTTACCTGTCCCTGAATATTTTCGGTCTGTTTTTTGACCTGGGGAGTTGCGGCACCAGCCTGTTTGGTAATTTCTTCGATAGTTCTTTTGCCCTGCATTTCGAGCTGCTGCATCTGCTTATCCAATTGAGCAACCTGTTTTTGCAGTTGCTGGGTCACTTCTTCTTTCCATTGAGCCGTAACGATCGCTTTGACGGTTACGGGGCGCTTTAGCAGCAGACTGGCATTGGAATAATCCATAGTTTCGGTTCCGTGGTAGGTCGTGAATGTTGATAGCAGCTTAAAGATTACAGGCTATTTTCTGGTCTAACCAGTTTTTTTTCTGAATTTTTAATCTTTTTAGTTTTAGCTTATAAAACCTAAATTGGACTAATTTGCCGCCCAATTAATTTAGATTCTGGAGATTCCTGGATCCCTGTTAGAGGTTGCTTACCAATTTCTAGTCATTAAACATTTCTGTAACTAAAGACTGATATCGCTCTCTAACCTGGGGGCGTTTAATTTTGAAGGTTTGGGTCATCGTGCCATTTTCCTGAGAAAAAGGCTCGGCAATAAAACGAAAGTCGGCAATGCGGTCGTCGGCACGATAACCAGGGCGATTTTTTACCTCACGATTTAGCTCGTCACGATATAGGCTGATGATGGCACGGTTATAAAGATCGCTTTGAGCCACAGATTCGGGAGGAGTATTTAATTCTGGTAATTTCAGATTAAGATCCTGGGTAGCGATCCACTGTGCCAGAGTTTCTAAATTAGGTACGATCAGGGCGGCGATCGCTCTTTGGTCTTGTCCCACGAGCATGATTTGGTCTATATAGATACTGCGGACACAGGCATCTTCAATCGGCTGAGGTTCGATATTTTCGCCATTGGTTAGCACGATGGTATCTTTGGCTCTACCAGTTAGCACGAGATCGCCATGGGGGGTTAGCCAGCCCAGATCACCGCTGTCGAACCAGCCTTCTGGATCAATAGCTTTGGCTGTCGCTTCAGGATTTTGGTAGTAACCTTTCATGAGAGGACTGCCTTTGATTAAGACCAAACCCCGTTGTCCTTGAGGTAAGTTTTGCCGCGTTTGGGGATCGACAATTCTAATCTCCGTTTCGGGCAAGGGTCTTCCTGCCGAACCCCGTATGTTGTGCTGGGGAGTTCTGGCATTGGTAATCGGCGAAGTTTCCGTTAGTCCATAGCCAACAAAGACATCAATATTGACAGTTTGATAAAAATCATCCAAATACTTCGCCAACGAACCGCCGCCGCTGCATACTGCTTTGATATTGCCCACCCCTGCGCGAATCTTGCGATAGACCAGTTTATCCGCCAGAGCATGAATGGGATAGAGGGCTGCTGCTTTAGCTTTGGCGATCGCTCTAGTGCTGCTACTAGCCTCAAAATGCTCTAGGCTAGTGTTATTGGCAATTCTTTGCGCCATGATGTAGTTTTCCGACTGCTTGAGGAAAAACTTCACCAGCTTCTGTTGAGATGATGACTGTCCGCTCAATAGTTTCTGTACTCCATCGTAAAGAGATTCCCAGAGACGGGGAACTCCTACCATATAAGTAGGCTGATAATGCTTTAGATCCTGCTTAAAATGACGAATCGAGGTGTAAACCTGAGTTACTCCCTGAGACAAGAAAAAGTATTCTGCCGCCCGTTCATAAGCATGCCAGCTGGGCAAAATAGAGAGGATTTTATCTCCAGGCTGGGGTTGAAAAACAGTTTTGACGTAGTTGACCTGGTGTAGCAAATTGCCATGGGTGAGCATTACTCCCTTGGGCTTGCCTGTGGTTCCTGAAGTGTAGAGCAGAGTGGCAACCGTATCTTTACTCTGTTTTACGGGCTGGAGCTGGTTATTTTGTCCTAGTTCGATTAGCTGTGGAAAATTATAGGTAGCGATCTCGCTATCTTTGCTTGGTATTTCGTCACTCAGAAGAACAATCAAGCTAATCGGCAAGTTAACCAGTTCAGAACTAAGCTTACCCAGGGTTTTGAGATTTTCGACCACTAGAGCCGTGCTATCGCTATTTTCGAGAATATATGCCAACTCCTGCTGTTCTGCTCCCGAGGATCGCACCACATCTACTGCTCCTGATGCCATGATTCCCTGATCGGCAACAAACCAACGGGGACTATTATCGGCAAAGAGAGCGATCTTGGCTTGAGGCTCGATTCCTAGAGCCTGGAGTCCAGCGGCAAACTGCTCGATCTGAGAGTATAAATCTCGATAGCTAATTGAGATCTCTGGTTGGGCATGAGGATCTTGCAGGGCAATAGTATCACCAAATTTATGCGCCGTTTGCTGCCATACTTTTGGCAGAGAATCGAGATTAATGTAGTCGAAAGCGATCGCCGAAGATGCTGTATTCATAAATTATCTATCCATAACTCCCTCCAGGATAAATAAATGATAATCAGTAATTCAGCTTCAGCTTAGATTAGGGTAGACAATTTAACATTTGGATCTGATCAATCGACCATCTCAATTAACCGTATAGGTAATCTCCTCCACCTGCCCTGGTGCGCCTAAAATCTGCTGCTGATTATTGAAGGTGATCGCAACTCCTCCCGCATTTCCCGCCCTAATTGTTACTTCTTGCTGACCGCTCCACTGACGCTTTGTACCGGCAGGAAGAATTCCTTCAAAAGCAACCTTTCCATCAACCATCACCTTGAGCCAGCATCGCTCTTGAAGATCAATGCCGACGCTTACGGCTTTAGAGTTGTTAGATTGAGAGACAAACTGGGGCGTGGCTTGAGGCTGGCTTACTTGAGTCGTTGTTTCGGGCTGTTGTTCTGGGACTAAAACAGGACTGTCAGCGGGGGGCTGGTTGACAATCACAGGACGTTCGACCAAGACTGAAATACCGCTAACGGAAACTATTACGAGCAGAATATAGAGTAGATACAGATGGATTGAACGCAGCTGAAAATTGAACCATAGTTGACGCTGGCTTTTGTGAGCTGAATTTGTGGCTACGGGTGGCTGAGTCGCTACCGCCTGAAAACGAATCCCCCGAGCGCCAATAGCTTGAGCATACTTGCTGACCAAAGCCTGAATATAAAAAGGTTCGGGTAACTCGGCGGTGTCCCCCGCCTCAATCGCCTGTAATAATCTTTGAGAAATCAGGGTTTTTTGTGCCACAGTATCGAGAGAAATATTTTGTGCCACCCGAATTTGCTGGAGCTTGGCACCAATATCCTGTAGCTGTTGTTGCTGTTCGCTGCTTAAGTTATGTTTATTCATATAACTGCGCTCCTGGGTTTTGCAGTTGCTTTGATAAAGTTTAAGATTCAGAGTCTAAGGTTTAGAGTTTAAATTGAAAGGTTTTTTTAAAGAATTAATTTCGTCAATAGTTAGATGTCGATATTCTCCTGGAGAAAGTTGCCCACCGCTAGCAATATTTAAGGTGAGTTTGCCAATTGCCAGACGATGTAGCTTTATCACTCGATAGCCTAGCTGCTGAGCAACCCGTCGTATTTGCCGATTTCGCCCCTCTGTTAAGGTTATCTTGAGATTTTTGCCCGACCTATCTGTTTTGATTGGTTCAACCTGAGCAGGTAGAGTTTTTTTGGCATCTAGGATGATTCCTGCGCGCCAAGAAGCCAAGTCTTGAACAGTAGGGGATTTATCCAGAGCGACCAGATAAGTTTTGGACAGATGATAACGGGGATGAGTTAGACCCAAAGTAAGTTCACCATCATTAGTTAAAATTAAAGCCCCGCTAGAGGCATAATCTAATCTACCTACAGGATGAATTCCTGTTCCCTGGTTTAGATCTGAGGGTAATAAATTGATCACGGTGGGGCGGTTTTGCGGATCGTCACAGGTAGAAACTACGCCCACAGGCTTGTTTAACAGCAGATAGAGCAGTTGAGGACGATGACTCGGTTGAATTTGCCTACCGTCTACTAGCAGAGTATCCTGAGTCAGATCTACGCGATCGCCCAAAGTTGCTGTTTGACCATTAAGATTAACTCTGCCTGCCACGATCATTTTTTCCGCTTTACGCCGCGAGGCAATTCCCCACTGGGACAAAATCTTTTGAATCCTTTCAGCCATCAATTGAGATTCCTATCTGCTTTGATTTACTTCAACTGATTTAAATTTTACAAATAAGATAGTGCTTTCATTGAGTTGGTGAACTAACTTTATACTTCCCCAATAAAAAGGTAAACTATCAGCGAATTTCGTTAATCCATGCTGCTGCTCTGGTTACACTTATTGACAAACAGCAAGATGGCAGAACCGCTTTTGACCAACGGTCATAGTAGCGCGAAAGTGCGGTCTTGGGGGTTTCCCCCATGAGCAACTTTCGTAAGAAGGCACCGTCGTTTGTGAGGCGCAGACGCGAATGCGTCCAGTGCCGTCCGAAGGACGGTCAGGTGCGTAAGCACCGCCCTCATCGTCTCGCCCAAATCGAAGATTTGCTAGCCGCCTTGGCGGCGGACGCGGAACATTCGTTCCTGTGCCTTTGCTTTGCAAAGGTCAGATGCTGAAAGCATCGCCGTACGTGCTGCGGAGACTGGCAAAGCTCCGCTTTGTGCGCGGAGTAATCTTTGACTACAATTAAAATATGTGGTGGCTATTTAAGCTAGCTAATCATCCGCTAAATAGGCAGATATCCAGGATTTATGATTGATTTTCAACCTCTTTTTGAATTTTCGCGACACAATTGCGTTGCGATTTGCTCTTTACTCGTACCCGCTAACCTGATCGCTACTATTACAACCCTGATCCTAGTGGCACAAGGGCAATCTTTAATCAAACTACAGTGGTCGAAGGGAATTGCTTCTTTTTTGGCGATCACCTTGTTTCTTCATGTATCTACCTGGTTTATGATTGGCATTATTACCCCTGTCACCTTCATTCTCTTTGGTTTGGGTTCGAGCTGCCTGCTGGTCAATCTCATCGCCGTGGCTTATCGTCAGCCCGCCCAGCTACTTTCGGCTAAACTTCGATCATCCTTATCCTGATAGATTAATTACTGTAGGTTAAAAATTTAATTTAAACGACGTGAGCGATCGCCTAATGGGTTTTGTACCCAAATTTTCTCTGAGCTTATTGACTATTTCGCTGCTTTTGTCTCTTTCCGCCTGTAATTTGCCCGCCAGAGTAACTGCGGAGGAAAGAATGTTTCGGGACTTTTCCTTAGAGTTAGTAGATCAAATTACTATACCCAAAGAAAAATTTCAGGATACTCTCATGGGCGGCTTGTCGGCGCTCGCCTATAATCGCGAGCTAGATGTTTTTTATGTCTTATCCGACGACCGAGGCAAGCGTTCTCCCGCTCGCTACTATACTTTTAAGCTAGAGGTTGAGCAGCAACAGCAGCAGCTAAAAATAGCTAGTTTTGAACCGCAAAATGTGACGATTCTCTTTGATGAAGAGGGCAAAAAATATAAAAAGGGGAAAATAGATCCCGAAGGTTTAGCAATCTCGCCGCGAAATACCGTTTATATTTCTAGTGAGGGCAATCCTAGCAAAGATGTCAAACCATTTATTGCTGAGTACGAACTTTTAACGGGCAAAAAACTATCAGAACTGCCCATGCCCCAGCGCTATCTGACTGACGAAAAATCTCAGGGAATTCAGGACAACTCAGCTTTTGAATCCCTAACCATCAATCGTACTGGTTTACCAGAAGATCCCTTTCGCATTTTTACCGCCACCGAAGCCGCACTACTCCAGGATGAATCTTTTGAAGGAGAGGAGCAAAGTCGAATTCGTTTTCTCCACTATGTAGTCAATCCTGTGGGCGAGCCAATCATTGTCTCTGAGTATCTATACCTGCTCGACCCTACTCCAGTCGAAGTTATCTCTAGTGGCTTGACCGAACTTTTGGCACTGCCGACAGAGGGTTATTTTCTGAGTCTAGAGAGAAGCTATGGTTTTATGGGTGCAGGAGCTAAAATTTTTCAGGTCGTAGTGGGGAACGCCACTGACACTAGCAATATTAGAAGCCTCAGAGGAGATCTTGGGCAGATCCAGCCCCTAAGAAAAGAACTACTGCTCGATCTACAGGACTTAGATATCTATTTGGATAATTTAGAGGGTATGAGCATTGGACCTCGTTTACCCGACGGTAGCAAAAGTTTGCTCCTCATTAGCGACGATAATTTTAGCGACGAGCAGGTGAGTCAACTGCTGCTGTTTCGGCTGAAGGAAGATAAATAGAGATCTGCATCACAATGATCGCAATCCAGCTAATAGCTCAGCTTGAGCCGCAAATGCCAGGTCACAAACTGATTTTTGCCAGTCAGGGCGATCGCAATAAAAAGCATCAAGCATATTTTGCTTAATTTGAATTGCTAGTTCATCCTCTAGATCGCCATGGAGATACAGCCAATGGTCGGCTCGCAGAGCTTGAAACACTTCGTTTTCAGGAATTGTGCCAAATTCGTAGGCAGCGGCAACATAGCGAGAATTTGCAAGTCTGGCTTGTAAAGCAGCAATGACAGTACCCTTCGGGGTATAGGTCGTCACAGACTGTTCGGAGCCAGCAATAACAGCTTTATCACCCCAAATTGAGCGCACTAGCTTTGATTCTGCTCCAGATGTGCTAGGTAAAGTTATCAGTTGCCCTGTGGCGTGTTGTCCTAATCCCGTATGGTAATCCAAGATGCCTACCGCTTGCTTATCTTCGAGAAAGCGATCTCCAATTTGCTGTAAGACTCGATTTGACCAGCTCGGCACTTCTCCTCCATAGAAAGGCGCATACCAATATTGATACTGTCCTTTAGCTAGATCGGCTATTCCATCGGGAGTGTGATAGAGATACTCGGTAAGGCGATCAAGAGTTTGAGTCTGGGTCTCTGTTGTCCACTGAGGCGGAATAATCACCTCTACTAGATCGTCGTAGAGCTTATTTGAGGGCAATGGCTGCTGAAAATCAATAAAGTTGCGGTTAACATCAATTCCTGCTTCATCTACTCGTCTTAGGTGGCTCATACCGTAAGGATTCAAGCCATGGAGCATGGCGATCGCCACCTGCTCGTCTGCCTCTCGATGCCATCCCGTGCGAATCGAACCCACCTGAATCCCCGAACCACAATAGCCCTCTACGCCATGGGTACCAGAGATTAAGAGCAGTACTTTTGATGCATGGCGATCGCCAAACCAGGCAAGATCGAGATAAAGTTTTTCGCCTCCCAGCCCTCGCAGGGGATGTTGCCAAGATTCGATAAAAGTAGCTGACTCAGAAGCAGCAGCCAGAAAGTTGTGACGGGCTTTGGAGTATTTGAAATAGAAATGGCTGGGATATTCAGTTTGGAGCATATTTGGCGTGATGACTAACGACTAACGACTAATGACTAACGACTTGATAGTGTAAAAACAATTCTTGCTCAATCTGCTTTACCTCTAATAGCTGAAGTTTTTTGCTATGAGACTGAAGCCAGCCTTTTCCGCCTACGGGAGTTGGTGCGCTATTGCCGCCCAAGATTATCGGACAGAGAGTCAACCACAGTTCATCGATCAGATCTGCTGCTAATAATGATGCTACAAGCTCACCGCCACCCAAGATAGCTAACTTTTCTAAACCCAATTCTGCTAGCTGGGCAAAAATTGTTCTCCAATCGATCTGCAAACCTGAATTATCTGTTGGAGCAACCATAATACGCTCGAACTCTGGCTGATTTTTCCAGGGTATATCACCTGCGGGCAAGGTAATTAACCAGCGCGGTACGGGCTGCTGAAAAAAACGCCACTGTCGATCCAATTTTCCTGACGCGGAGGCGACGATCTGAACTGGCTGGGGAGATTGCGATCGCTGTTGTCGTTCTGCTAATAGCTTGGGTTGAGATACAGACATAGTTGTACCATAGGCTCTTAAAGTACCAGCACCAAACAAAACCGCATCAGCCAAAGATACCTGATATTCTAGGTGGGCTTTATCATTGTCCGAGCCAAAACGAGCAGCAGAATCTTGGTAGTCGGAGATTTTACCATCAGCAGTCATGGCAAGGATCGCCTTAGTGGATGGTCGTTTGACCATTGTTCGAGCTAAGATCATTGCGTTGTGAGCAGAGCTAAGTTTCTGCATATTTAATTAATTTTATCTCTAGTGAGCATGGCAAATGGTGTTTAAGTCGATATCATTAAAATACAACGGTAGAGATCTAGTTTAAGCGTGGGGCTACGTCTTTTCTTATGGCACCTGGTCAATCTTCTTTCCGACGAATTTTACTCTCGCGCATTCTGTTAGTTAGCGTTCCTGTTTTGTTAATGGGAGTATACGTCACCTATAGAAAAGCTCGTTCGGCTTTTTTGGAGACAGCGAGGCAAAATTTAACCGAAAGTGCTGTTCGTAAGGGAGAAATAGTCAAACAGTCGATTGAGTCTCTGCAAAATAATTTGGCTAGCGTCAGCGATGCGGCAACATCCAGCTCTGATATTTTAGACGGGGAACTATTAATTTCTCAGCTAACAGAGGTCTTACCAGCAGGTATCTTGTGCGCTCAAATTACCGATCTTGTCACTAGCTCGATCACATCATCTACCTGTAAAGAGCCAGTGGATCTAGAAGATAGTACCTGGAAGAAGAAAAAACAGCGAATTTTAACCACTTCAGCTCAGGTAGATGTCAAATTGCTCTTGCCCTCTACTTCATTATTGCGAGATACGGAAGAAGCCAGTGAAAATCCTCTGGGTCGTCAGTTAAAGCTCTGGCTAACAGCCCCTATTTATGACCGCGCAGGAGATTTACGTTATGCTCTCAGCGTCAAGTCAGCTATTCTCACTCAAGAAATTATCGAACCTGGTTCTCTAGAAGGTTATCCCGTCGTCATCGATCAGGACGGTACGATCTTGGCTCATCCATTTGTGCAGCGGGTAGGACGCAACATTAAGCAAATGCCCGACGCTCAGAGACTAACGGAGCTAATGGAAAATGCGATCGCCAATAAGCCTGATTTCCTGCATCTATTTTACCTCGAAACAGATGGGGTGGAATTAGTTACGGGTTATAGTTCAATTCCTTCCCCCGTGACTGGTAGCGAGTCGGAGAAGTGGATCATTCTGGCGGTTAGTCCCCTCGATGCTGCCCTAGAACCCTTGAAAGATATCCGCCAGGCTTTAGTGGGAATGACTCTCGGTTTGATTGCCGCCTGTTCTTTGGCGACGCTGTATCTGTCTCGCGAATTAGCCCGTCCTCTGGAGCAAATTAGAGATTATTCTCTCAAGGATGAGCATTTACACTCAAATGCCGATCGCCTGCCTGAAGATTTCCAGATCAATGAGTTTAATCAGCTTTCGCTCTCTCTCAACGATATGGTCAGCCGACTTAGAGCTTGGGGTCAGGAAATTGTGAAGGCTTGGGAAGAAGCTCAGGCAGCAAATCAGCTAAAAAGCGAATTTTTGGCAACGACTTCTCACGAACTACGTACTCCTCTCAACGGCATTATTAACTGTATTAGAGTCGTACAAGACGGCTATTGTGATAGCAAAGAAGAGGAAAGGGAATTTTTGCAGCAGGCAGATGATGCCGCAATTCATCTGCTAGGAATTATTAACGATGTACTAGATATTTCTAAGATTGAGGCGGGCAAACTATCCGTCACAATCGAGCGGATAAATTTATATAAGATTCTTAATGAGGCGGTGGATCTACATTCAGTTTTGATTCAACAGAAACAACTGAAGATTGAAATGCCCGTTTGGGGCAAAGATCTGTTTGTTATGGCGGATGCTGCCAAGCTAAAACAGGTGTTAATCAATATCATCAGTAATGCCGTTAAATTTACTGACTATGGCACGATCTCCATTACGATTACGACTAAAATCAGCGGCAACGAGAAGGAACTCGATAGTTATGAATATTCTCTGGCATCTAAAGCCAACTATCAGCGAGATATTGAAGCTTCCGCCGACTATCTGCCCCTCAAGGAAGAAGCTTTAACTAAGGAAAAATTTGCTTTAGTACCTCAAGCTTATGCTATTCCCCCGCACCAAGAACTAAATCAGCAGGTTGTAATTGAAGTCAGAGATACAGGTATTGGCATTGATCCTAGCCAACAAGAAAAACTATTCGATCCTTTTGTCATGGTCGATGGTTCGACGACGCGGAAGTTTGGCGGTACGGGTTTGGGGCTAGCTATTTCTCGTAATTTGATGGAGTTAATGGCGGGTCATATTTCCTTAGAAAGCCCAGGAATTGGTCAGGGAACAACCGTCTCGATCGCCATTCCCCTGACCGAAGTTGTTTCCGAGTTACCGATCGGTGGTTAATTGAACGTCTGAAGTAGCTGTAATAGCTGCTGATTCTGCCCCTCCGTGCCAACAGTAATGCGTAATTTATCGTCTAGTCCAGGGGAATTGAAATAGCGTACTAAAATGTTTTGCGCTTTTAAAGACTGGTATATTTTTGCTGCCTGGTTGTTAGGAGGCGTAACTAAAAGAAAGTTGCCCTGAGAATCTCTGACCTCAAAGCCAATCTCTCTAAGTTTGCTGGCTAGCTGCCCGCGCGATCGCTTTACCCGCTCGGCGCAGCCGTTTTTATAGCTTTGATCTTCCATCGCTGCCGTACCCAACAAAATTGCTAAAGCATCGACGTTATAGCTATCCTTGACTTTAAATAAGCTCGAAATCAGTTTGGGGTTAGCAATGCCAAAGCCGAGACGCAAACCTGCGAGGGAATAACCTTTGGACATGGTACGCAAGATAATAACGTTCTCAAATTCCTGCACCAAGGAAAGAGCTGAATAGTCGGCAAAATCGACGTAAGCCTCATCAATGGCGAGAATTCCCCCTACTCGACTGGCTAGAGTTCGTAAATCCGCTAGGGGTATAAGATGACCCGAAGGACTGTTGGGAGTAGCAATCAATGTAACCGCCCCCGCCGCAGCAACCAAGTCGTCAATTGGTAACTGATAATCTTCAGGATAGGGAACTTCTACCACCGCCGCCGCCTGTAATGATGCCAAGGTTCGATATAAGACATAGGACGGCATCGGATACACGACCTTGCGCTCTTTTCCTTCCGCACAGGCACGAATCAAAATATTTAGCATGTCATCACTGCCGTTAGTCACAATAATCCAGTCGGCTGGTACATCTAAAGCTTTACTTACCGCCTGGCAGAAATCTCTGGCATAGGGGTCGGGATAGCGCCGCAACCATTCACTATCCAAGTTATGTAATATTGCCAAAGCCTTGGGTGATGGTGGGTAGGGGTTTTCATTGGTGTTGAGTTTGACAATGGGCGTACCTGGCTTGGGCTGTTCCCCAGGAGTATAGCCTTGCATAGCGGCGATCGCCGTCCGAAAATAATTCATGTATAGCTAGGATAATGGAGATAATTTGGCGCTGAATAATGTTTAAATATTATGTGTTTAAGGAGCGCCATTGATGATGATCGACAATTCTCCTCAGGATACTGATCCTAGCCTCAGATCCCAACTGCGATCGAGCTGGTTTGACTCACTCCTGCAGTTACAGGCAGATACGAAGCTAGGAGAAACAGTATTTAGTGATTTAGTAAAGACCTATGGTCATGCTGCCCGACACTATCACAATCTCGCTCATATCCATTACGTTCTAACTACTCTGACTCAAGCCCAAGCCCAAATTACTAACTTTCCTGCCCTGCAACTATGTGCCTGGTTTCATGACTATGTTTGTGTTCCTCAAGCTTTAGACAATGAGGTACAAAGCGCCGTCTATGCCGAAAGAACTCTAGCCAGACTAAAAATTGATTTTGATACGATCCGTCTGGTGCAGCAAATAATTCTCAGCACCCGCAAACACGAACCGCTATTAGCAGAAACCGACAATTTAGTTTTTCTTGATGTCGATCTGGCGATCTTGGGGTCATCTGCCGACCAATATCGAGCTTACGCTCAGGCAATTAGAGCAGAATATCAGAGTGTGAGCGATCGCGATTATCAAGCGGGAAGAACCCAGGTTCTAGCTCAATTTTTAGCCAGAGAGCAAATTTACTATACTGACTATTTTTATCAAAGACTAGAATCTACTGCCAGAGAGAACCTGCAAGCTGAGATAATGTTACTAGAAAAATCCGATAGCCAGGAGTAGCCTAAAGCCAAATTTGCCAACTCTAAGGTGCTTGGAGGCGAATAAACTTATTTTTAGGCACAAAGCTTTTAAACTCTCCCCGATCAGCAAAAACTGCTAGGACATCTAACGTACAGTCAGGCTCAATATGTAAATCTGCCCAGGGAACGGCAATTTCTAAACAGTGATCAAAGACTGCCTCGGCGCGACAGGCTCGCATTTGCCATTGACCGTGATTATGAGACTCTTGTAGCCAGACGGAATCGGTAATCAGGTTGATCCCTAGATGGTGATGAAAATAGTAGTTGAGGGGAACTTCGTCGGGCAAACTAGCAATAGGGGCAGGACTATTATGATTGGCGACACCTGGATAATACCAGAGTAAATGCAGCTCTCCTGGAATATCCTTGCCTGGTTTAACTCCTGCTTTGAAGTCTAGCCTGAGATAGAAATTGCGGTGATCTAAACCATAAAACAAGCGTTGTACAATACTGCTTTGGTGCATTGTCCCCCTGGCACCTCCAACTTCGATTCGACCAGCCCGATCCCAGTCTTGTTCGTCACCAATCCCGTTAATGATGGGATGAATAAAGCTTTGGGGTTGGCGATCGCCCTTGACTTCATGTTTATCTACAGGCTGATAGAGGCTTTTGGGTACTGGTTCATTCAGGGCATGATAGATAGCGGCTAAATGTTCACGAAACAGGCGATCAAACATTTCGTCTTGATTAGAAGAGTGTCCTTCCCCAAACCACCAAAACCAGTCCGAACCCTCTGCTGCATATAAAGCTTCCCACACTTCTGGGTTAGTCTCTTCCGTTGCTTCTGGATGTCTGGCTAAAGTTGCTCTGGCAGCAGTCAATAAATCCCAGGCACGGTTTTTCACGGGATCGCCGATCCAGGTAGTAAAACTACCGTCCACCCACGAGCCGCTGTGGAGTTGCTGGACAGGTATCGTTGCCGTCGGCGGAAATTGCTGAATAAACTCTTTGACGGTGACTAGCTTAATGTCTTCATCGCGGCTGAGCCTTTCATAGAGCGCCTCCAAAAAGGGAATGCCGTCACGGGGATAGTATTCCCAACAGTTTTCACCATCAAGAGCGATCGTTACTAACCAAGGTTGCTGTAGGGCGGTGTCGGGGTTTTCTTGATGGGACTTGAGGGAGCGAGCGATCGCCTCAAGATGCCCAATCAAATCGGCGGCGGCGTTACGGGGGTTCATGCCGCTATAGGTAAAGCCAATCAGATCCGATAGTCGGTGATCGCGAAAGACAATTGCCAGATCTCCATGTTCGGTTTCTAGTCGATAGGGGCGATAGAGTAACTCAGGCTGAGAAACATTTCCCGCCTCGTCACGATGGAAAAAATGCTGAAGACTGTGACCCAAAACTGCCTCATCCGAACAAATCCATTTAAAACCCTGTTGACTGATATAGGGCAAAATAGCTGGGCTAACGGACTGCTCGGAAGGCCACAAACCCAAGGGTTCTTGTTCAAAGCGATCGCAATACATTTCCCAGGCAATACTCAGATGGCGGGGGATATCTTCGATCCACTGAAAATGGCTCTGAGGCAGAGACATATTGGGTACTGCGACTCTGGCGGCATCTGTATCCGCTAATAGTGGCAGAATCGGATGAGTGTAGGGAGTCGTCATAATCTCTAACTGTCCTCGATCCTGCATTTGCTTATGTTGGGGAATAATCCGCCGAATAATCTCCCGCTGCTTGGAATAAATTCTCTGGCGATCGCTTAAGGTAAAGTTTTTGCCCTGCTTGAGCCACCCCGCAATCTCTGCGTCGTCCCAAAACAGAGGATCGATCCAGGCTAAATTATGCCAAGCCAGCAGATCGCTATAGTCATTATCCTGCCAGTTTTCCAAACACCAGCTGGCTCCTTGTTCCTGCCGCTGATGATACAGTTGGGCGTAGCGAGGATGGGGTTCGACTAGAGTATGAAAATAACCGTCAAAGAAATGCTGAATAATGTACTGCTTATCTGGCACTCCCAATTGAGCTTCTGGAGTTAAAGCTAAAGCTAAGTAGGGATCGATCGCTTCTCCTTCGGCATAGTCTTCTAGCTGCAACATTAGAGAAGGCACCAGATTCACCGTCTGGTGTAGCTTCGGGTAACGCTCTAGCATCAACACTAGATCTAAATAATCTTTCGTACCATGGAGTCGCACCCAAGGTAAACGATACTGTCCCCAAGCATCTGAGTCCGCTTCTCTCGACTTATATAAAGGTTGATGTTGATGCCAGACAAAAGCGACATAAAGGGGATGAGACATAGATTAACCAGTATTTACCAGAAAGCAGATAGATGGCGATCGCATCAGTATGCAATACTCACAATTAATATAGACCCTTATTCCTCGACCAGAAGATTAAGACAAAAGAAAACTGAAGCGAAGGCGACATTTTACTTGGCTAGGAGATGTGCGAAGTAATCTGGGAGAAGACATTATTTAAAGTCTTATTGCTAATTATTAAGCTGCAATTGGATATGAGCGTAAATATACTCATAGCTAATTACTTGTGACGGTAAAATTGAGTCGAAAAATAATTATTAAATAGATAAGAGTTGTGATAAATCCTATCGTAAACAATCTTGAATCAAACTTATCTCTCGGCTTAATTGTATGCGAAGCTAAAAAGGCAAAGCTATTTTAGACCCGGTGCAAACTACTAACTCGACTGTTGAAATTCTACTGATAGAAAACATTCAAGCTGGTAGTGTGCAGATTGAACGCAATTTGTCTCTAATCAGATCCAATCTATTCCGATTAACCAAAGCACAAAATTGCGATGAACTTACCAACTATATAGGCGCAGATTGCCTCGATTTAATTTTTTATATCCTTGACTCAACCGAACAGGATAGTTTGATTGCCCGAACGAGAATTAGGCAGACTATTTCAGAGCCGATCCCGATTATCTTTTTTACGGAGAAACCGCTTAAACGGGAAGTCTCTGAAGCAAATATAGCTGAAAACTACATCTTCTTATCTGATATCTCTCCTTCCCTCCTTGAAAGCACTATTTACTTCGCCCTTGAACAGGAAAAAAGCAGTCGAGAACTAAAATCTATTAAGCAAGAAAATATAGCTCTAAGCTCTCAATTGTTGGCAACCAAAAATCTATTTCAGACAATAGTAGACAATACTTCTACCTTAGTCTGGATGTGTGATGCGGCAGGCAACACGACTTTTTTTAATCAGGCCTGGAGTCGAACCTTGGGTCCAGAAAGCAATTCTCAGTTGGCTAATAACTGGCTAATCAATATTCATCCTCTAGACCGAGACTACTGCGAACAGAAATTTAAACAGGCTCTGGCTAAACAGAAAGGTTTTACGATCAATTATCGGTTGATAAATTTAGACTCTTGCTATCGCTGGATTTCTAATTATGCCGTGCCGCAATTTACGGTTGATGGACAATTTCAAGGATTGGTTGGCTATTGTTTTGATATTACCGCTCATAAAAAAACCGAGCAAAAGCTGATTCAAAGAGCCGCCAGCGATCGCCTCCTAGCCCAAATTACCCAGAAAATTCATACCTCTCTGCATTTGGATCGAATCTTGCAAACTACGGTAGATGAAGTAAAACAGTTTCTCTTAGCTGAAAAAATTCAGATCAATCTGGTAGAAGAAAAAAACCAGCTCACTCTTTTATTCGAGTCTCGTTTGGTAGGTTCGCCCTTGAGCTGCGACATTACCGAACCAAGAGAAGTTCCTGTCGTTTTGTTCGAAGATAACATTGCTTTATTATCAGCAGGAAAAAGCGTCACTCAAGACTTTGCCGATTGCTCTACTGCCAAAAAATCTTGTTCGACCCTGCTGATCCCCATTATCTGTGAAGCAAAACTCTGGGGTCTAATTTGCATTGAGAACTGTTCTTTTGCTCGAAGCTGGAATGTAGAGGAAATTTATCTCTTAGAACGAGTGGCAATGGTGCTTTCGGTCGCGATCAAGCAGTCAAAACTCTACCAACAGCTAGAGCAGGCAAACCATGAGCTACAGCATCTCTCCGTCATGGACGGCTTGACTCATATTGCCAATCGTCGCAAATTTGATCAATATATCGCTGCCGAGTGGCAGAGATTGTCACGAGAGCAAGCTCCCCTGTCTCTAATTCTGTGTGACATTGATTGCTTCAAACTTTATAACGATACCTATGGTCATCAAGCAGGAGATCGTTGCCTCATTGAAGTTGCTCAGGCGATCCAAAAAACCCTTAAGCGTCCAACCGATCTCCTCGCTCGATATGGGGGCGAAGAATTTGTCCTCGTGCTGCCCAGAACGCCTTTGGCAGGAGCTAAATATTTGGCGCAACAAGCACGCTTGCAGGTCGAGGCCTTAAAAATTCCCCACTTGCGCTCCTCTGTCGATCTTTATGTGACGATTTCCCTGGGAGTAGCTAGCTGTATTCCTTCTGAAAAGACCAACTTTAAGGCGCTAGTCGCCGCTGCCGATCAGGGTTTATATCTGGCAAAAGCAAAGGGACGCAATCGCACCGTAGAATGTGAGATTGAGCTAGAGTAACTTATTTATATGCCCACTGGATACACTCTGCCCGTATTTGCCTGTGCTAGCGCGATCGCCGCCTTGCGTCATCTTCTAGAGCAATCATCTGTCCAACAGGTAACGGTTAATCTGATCAAACCGCCTCAGTCAGTTGAAATTGAGATCGAACAGGTTGCCAAAATCGAACCTGATTGTGCGATCGCCATTACCCGTAGCGACCCAGGAGATCATTTAGACCTTACCCGCCACACTCCTGTCTGGGCAAAAGTGAGCCTCGATCATAATTCTACTAGGCAAATTACGATTGAAGGAGGAGCAGGCATCGGCATTCAGCCAGAGAGGAAAAATCAGGCGGCAATCTACAGCTACGCCAGAGAATTGCTGCGGGCGAACCTCTTACCGTTGCTAGCGGCAAACCAAAGCATTGTGGTCACGATCATTTTGCCTGAAGGGGCGCGATTAGCTAAACGCACGTCTAACGCCGCTTTTGGTGTAGTTGAAGGGCTTTCCTTGTTAGGAACAACAGGCATTGTACAACCCTTGGTTGCACCAGAACAACTAGCGATTTACCAAGAGCAGATCAAAGCCAAAGCCAGCCAATTTGACACCCTCGTGTTTTGTATCGGCGAAAACGGCATCGATCTGGCTCAGAAATCGGGCATCGATCCTCAAAGAATTATCAAAACTGCCAACTGGCTCGGAGCAATGCTAGTTACAGCGGCGATCGCTGAGGTAAAATCAATTCTGCTCTTCGGTTATCATGGCAAACTGATCAAACTAGCAGGAGGAATATTTCACACCCATAATCATCTTGCCGACGGCAGGTTAGAAATCATGACCGCCTACTGTGCCAATCTGGGATTACCTACGGCTCTAGTTCAGCAGATATTTACCTGCGCTACTACCGAAGCTGCTCTTAATCTCTTGCGAGAATTTACCGCTACAGATAAAGGCAATTCTGATTGGGTAACTTTGGTTTATAGTCAGCTAGTGCGGGCGATCGATAGCAGATGCCAAGGCTATATTCAGAAGTATACAGAGCAAAAACTTTGTGTCGGTTCGATTCTCTTTGATCGCAGTCGGCAAGTGATTCAAAAAAGTGATAATGCCCTTCTTTTGCTGTCTGAATTATGCTAATCTATGAGGATATTTGCAGCGCTTTTCTGTATATACTTTGTCCCGCTAGAATCATAACTCTCCAAATGCAAATTTGGTATCAAAAACTCAAATTTCTTTACACTTTGTTACCTAATTACTTACCCAGACTTCTTAGAGTATAGTGACTATTCAAACCAAACCTCTTTCTTCCCCCAGCAGCGATGCTGTGACTTCGGATTCATTTGGCGATCGTGCTAATCGACAAAAAATTATCATCATCGATTTTGGCTCTCAGTACTCCGAGTTGATTGCCCGCCGAATTAGGGAAACTCAAGTATATTCAGAAGTCTTATCCTACAGGACAAGTGCGGCAGAACTTAAGGAAATTGCGCCTCATGGCATTATTCTCTCTGGGGGACCAAACTCCGTCTACGACGAGAATGCTCCCAAGTGCGATCCCGAAATCTGGAATTTGGGTATTCCTATTTTAGGGGTGTGCTATGGCATGCAGCTTATGGTTAAACACTTGGGGGGAGCGGTCGAAAAAGTCGAGCGGGGAGAATACGGCAAAGCCGCGCTGTTTATTGAAGATCCGACCGATCTGTTAACCAATGTCGAGCATGGTTCGACTATGTGGATGAGCCATGGAGACTCCTGTACCAAGTTGCCAGAAGGATTTTCGGTTTTGGCATACACCAAAAACACTCCTTGTGCGGCAATCTCCAACCCGGAACGCAAGCTGTTTGGGGTACAGTTTCATCCAGAGGTAGTTCACTCCCAAGGAGGAATTGCCCTGATTCGCAACTTTGTCTACCATGTCTGTGAATGTGAACCTACTTGGACGACTGAAGCTTTTGTCGAAGAATCGATTCGGGATATTCGGGCAAAGGTTGGCGATAAAAGAGTGCTGCTGGCACTTTCTGGGGGTGTAGATTCCTCTACCCTGGCTTTTCTGCTTCATCGAGCGATTGGCGAGCAGTTAACCTGCATGTTTATCGACCAGGGGTTTATGCGCAAGGGTGAACCCGAAAGACTAGTAGAGATTTTTAAAAATAAGTTTCATATCCCCGTTGAATACGTCATGGCGCGCGATCGCTTTTTGAAACAGGTAGAGGGTGTTACCGATCCTGAACTCAAGCGTCGTCGAATTGGACATGAGTTTATTCAGGTGTTTGAATCAGAATCTAAAAAGCTGGGTCCTTTTGACTATCTGGCTCAGGGAACGCTCTATCCCGACGTAATCGAATCGGCAGATACCAATGTCGATCCCAAAACTGGAGAGAGGGTAGCAGTAAAAATTAAGAGCCACCACAACGTCGGCGGTTTACCCGAAGATTTGCGCTTCAAACTAGTCGAACCCCTGCGTAAGCTGTTTAAAGATGAAGTACGCAACGTAGCCCGTGCTATTGGTTTGCCCGAAGAAATTGTACGTCGCCATCCTTTCCCTGGTCCTGGTTTGGCAATCAGAATTGTAGGTGAAGTTACCGCCGAAAGATTAAATATTTTGCGGGATGCTGATTTTATTGTCCGCGATGAAATTAGTAAGCAGGGTGTCTATCACGACTACTGGCAAGCATTTGCCGTGCTGTTACCAATTCGCAGCGTTGGCGTGATGGGAGATAAACGCACCTATGCTCATCCAATTGTCTTGCGGTTTATTACTAGTGAAGATGGCATGACCGCAGATTGGGCAAGAGTCCCGTACGATATGTTAGAAACCATTTCTAATCGCATTGTTAATGAGGTTAAGGGAGTGAATCGGGTCGTCTACGACATTACTTCCAAACCGCCTGGCACTATTGAGTGGGAGTAGAAATCAACAGGTTTTTTGTTGATTATTTAATTGAATAACCGTCGAGGCGCTGACCACAGCGTCTTTTTTGATCTCAGAAATCTTATCGATAATGGCGATCGCCAGACTCAAGCTGGATAAGCGTATGCTGCTGCACTAATTGAGATCCAGTTATCTAGTAATATTGATAATCAATAACCAGGATTTTTAGGAGAAAACTTTGGACAAAAATCAAGCTGAATTAGCCGAAATCCTCAAGCTAGCTCGTACGGTTGCCTGGGGTGCAGCAGATATTCTCAGTTCTTTTTATCATAAAGATACATCCGACTTAGATGTCAAAGATAAAAAAGACGGCCCTGTTACCGAAGCAGATTTGGCTGCTAACAGGCATATTTTAGGGGAACTGAAGTCTAAGCTGGGGACAGAAGAATTTGGCTATTTGTCCGAGGAAACCTTTGATGTCAAAAAAGCCGAGCCGATCGCCAAAGATTGGGTCTGGATCATCGATCCCCTAGACGGCACCAGAGACTTTATCGACAAAACTGGGGAATATGGGATGCATATTGCCCTAGCTTATCAGGGTCGCCCCGTAATTGGGATTGTGGCTATTCCCGAAGCGGATAAGGTTTACTTTGCCTCGAAAGACAACGGTACTTATGTTGAAACCAAAGACGGTACTGTTACTCCGATTCAGGTAAGCGATCGCAATAAAATTGAAGATCTGTATCTAATTGTTAGTCGCTCCCACCGAGATGATCGCTTTAAAGAACTAATTGATCGCCTACCCTTTGCAGGTAAAAAATATATGGGTGGCGTCGGAGGCAAAATTTCTACTCTCCTAGAACAAGAATCGGATGCTTATCTCTCCCTATCGGGAAAATCGGCGGCTAAGGACTGGGATTTTGCGGCACCAGAGCTAATTCTGACCGAAGCTGGAGGTGAGTTCACCTATATTAACGGCGATCCTGTGTATTATAACCAGGGAGATGTTAAGCGTTGGGGCTGTATCGTAGCGACCAACGGCAAATGCCATCAGGCTTTATGCGAAAAAGCAACCGCGATTCTCGACGAAATCGATAATGGCTAATATGCTTGAGAAAATCAAATATCTTGATTGAAGGTTGTTTTGCTGAATTGAGTTTTTACTCGATTCGGCTTTTTTGTGAGCCAACGGCTTTCTATTTAGACGGGGTTTAAATGTAAATTAGAATCAGGCTGCCTCAATAATTTCTAGTTATGACCATCAACACCCCTCATGTATCTCGGTTGTTTGTCTATCCAGTCAAATCCCTAGAATGGGTAGAATGCGATCGCGTGAAGATTCTAGCATCGGGAGCATTACAGGGCGATCGCACCTGGGCAATATTTGACCAAAAGGGCAATTATATTAACGGTAAGCGCAATGCCAAAGTTCATCGTCTGCGATCGCAGTTCGATCTAGCAAGCAAGACTCTCTTTTTACAGATACAGGGAACAGAGACAAAAGCAAAATTCAACCTATTCAAACAGCAGGCACAACTGGCTGATTGGTTAACAGGCTACTTTGGTTTAACGGTCGAAATCAAACAAGATTTAAACATGGGCTTCCCCGATGACACGGTTTCTCCAGGGGCAACCATAGTAAGTACGGCAACTTTAGAAGCGATCGCCAGCTGGTATCCCGAACTAGAGACAGAGGATATTCGGCGGCGTTTTCGTGCCAATATCGAGCTGGGGGGTGTACCTGCTTTTTGGGAAGACCGCTTGTTTACGACTGCTGAAGACACAGTGAAATTTACCATCGGTGGGGTAGAGTTTATGGGAGTCAATCCTTGTCAACGCTGTATTGTAGTCACTCGCGATCCCCAAACAGGTCAGCCTTATCCTCAGTTTCAAAAGACCTTTATTACCCAGAGGAAAAAGACCCTCCCCGAAACAGTAGAGCGATCGCGCTTTAATCATTACTTTCGCTTGGCAGTTAACACGCGGCTCAAGCCCACCGAAGCAGGCAAGACCATCAAACTTGGCGATCAGGTACAGATCAAATGAGCCATAACAGCCGCTCAATTATCGCGATCCATTGCCCAAGACATTCTATCGGCGAACCATACGCCCTCTTACCTTTTACTTCTGTCTTACGAAGTTTGCTCAACGGGGGGAACCCCCGCAAGCGGTGCGTAGCACCAGTGTCTGCTTCGCAGACCAGGACGCAAAGCGTCCGCACTTCGCGCTACCTCTTACCTTTTACCTCTGACCTTTTACCTCTGACCTTTTACCTCTGACCTTTTACCTCTGACCTCGTACCTCTTACTCCATCACCTCAATAGTCCTAGCTACCCATTCACGGTCAAAAATCGTAGCGTAAATTCGGTTGGCAACCTGAAGCATTCCTTCTCGCCTGATGATTAATCCTGACAGCAAAAGTTCGGTATGTTCGGGGCTATTGTCGTTGGGAATTTGTCCCTGAACCAAAATATCTTGGTAACGCTTCAGTACAGGAATTGTTTGTTCCTTGAGGCTTAAAAGGCGATCGCGAATTGTCCGCAGATGTTCAGGTTCGTCCTGAGTTTCCCAACTATCGATAATGTGAGTTCTTATTAAATTCTCGACCCATTCTGAAGTACCATCTAGCGGAATCGGGCTATCTGCATCACGAATCAACAAACAGATTTTTTGGCTTAGAAAAGGTTGTCCCCCCGTCCAGCTCAAAATTTCTTTAAGTACTACCTGAGGACTGCTGACGCGATCGGTTAATCCTCTCAATAACGGCTGTGCCTCGTGTTTTTTGAAACCTTCTAGCTGAATTGCCTGACCGATATTGAAAGGGGTGCGATTTTTATCTTGGATCAGTTGGGAGGGAGTTGCAACCCCCAACATGACAAAGGTTAGACGATTAAACTTGTCTCGATCAGCTCGTCGATTGTACAGTGTTCGCAGCAGGATTAAGAAATCATCGGTATTAAAACCAAGACTCAGAAGGCTGTCTAGCTCGTCAATAAAAACGATGATCTTGTGCGTAATTTTGGCAAGCAAAACGCGATCAATAAACTCTCCCAAACGCTGTACAGGGGGCAGAAAATCATGCTCTCGCCACCAGGCACGTAGTTCGGGAATAGTTATGATGCCCAAGCCACTGATTAAACTGTAGAGAAACCCTGCATACCACTGTTCGGGGGCGACCTGCTGATTGCCAATTTCTGATAGGTCGATCGCCTGACAGATAAAACCTTCTGCCCAAAGGTGCTTCATAATCTGCACTCGTAGGCTAGATTTTCCCATTTGCCTGGAATTGAGAATATAGCAATATTCCCCCGCTTTTAAGGCTTTATAAAGATGACGATCTGCCTGACGCACCACATAGGTAGGAGCATCAATCGGCAAGCTACCGCCTACCTGGTAGTTAAAACTAACGGACTGTTCGTCACTGCGAAGCAGGGCATTTTCTAGCTCTAATTCTGCCTCGGTTGCTTTGAGGATTTCTAAAGTTTGGGAAAGCTCGGCGGTACGTTCTTTAACCGTTTGTTCTAGGTTAAGATTATATTCAACTAAACGATCCTTTGCTCTTTGTAATTCGGTGGTTTGCCGTAGGTTCTCCTGCCGCAAATAGCGCAGATTAGTATGAGTCTGCATCCGCGCAATTAGTTCGTTACGAGAAACAGGCTTGGTCAGATAGTCATTTGCCCCAACGCTCAAACCCGTGACAATATCCTCTACCTGAGTTTTAGCGGTCAGCAGCAGAATAGGTAAACGATCGGCTGGATAGCGTTCGCGAAGTTTCGCCGCTACTTCATACCCTGTCATTTTAGGCATCATGACATCGAGGAGAATAATGTCTGGATCTAAACCGTCTTCTAGCAAAGCTAGGGCTTCCATACCGTCTGAAGCCTGAGATATGTCATAGCTAGTACTGGCTAAGGACAAGTTATTGATCAAGACCTGGAGATTGGCAGGATCGTCATCGACAATCAGTACCTTGGTTGTTTTACCATCTGTTCGAGCCGCTTTTTTGATCGCCGTGGGGACTTGAGGTGGCTGTACCAGTGCTAAGTTGGCAATGCTCTCTCTAATTGGCAATATTTCGCCCGCAGCTTCATCAGTTTCCGCTGCTAAAGGCAAAGTAAAATTAAACTGAGAACCTTTGCCGAGTTCCGATTCGAGCCAAATACTACCCCCATGAGATTCGATTAGCTTTTTGGTTACGGATAAGCCTAAGCCAACTCCGCCATATTCCCTCGCCGTGAATCCTGACCCCTGAGCAAAAGATTCAAAAATGCGATCGCGCTTGTCTTCTGGAATACCAATCCCCGTATCTTTGACCCTAATTACTAATTCATCTGTGCCAGCTAGCTGGTGGGCGGCAATTTCTACTTTGCCCTGAGCGGTAAACTTGATCGCGTTACCAACGAGATTATATAAAATCTGCTGGAGCCGATCCTCATCGGCACGAATAGGAGGGGTGTTTCTGGCGACCGCATTGACTAGCTGTAGGTCTTTATTGCCCACGAGGGGACGACAGAGAACCAGAATAATCTCTACTACTTCTCTTAGCCCAACTGACTTTAACTGGAGGGTAAGTTTTTCACTAAGTATTTGTGAGAAATCGAGGATGTCGCTGACTAAATTGAACAAGCGCCGACCACTGTTAGCAATAATAGCCAAATTTGCTGAAGTCTGCTGGGATAACTTGCCTGTCGCTCCATCAATTAAGGATTCGCTAATACCAATGATACTGTTGAGGGGGGTGCGCAGCTCATGGGAAGTATTTGCTAGGAATTCATCCTTGAGATTTTCTAAACGCTTTAATTCGGCGTTGGCTTGTTCTAATTCGGCGTTGGCAGATAAAAGTTCTTCTGTGCGTTCTGCTACCGTATGTTCCAAATTGGCATTGAGATCTTCTAATCTTCGGGCGCAGTCTTCTACTGCCTCCATGACCTGATTGTAGTGATAGGCAATTTTGCCAACCTCGGTAAAAGGCTGTTCGGGAACTCTCAGACTAAAATCTTGGGTTTTTGCCTGGCGATCCATGATCTGAAACAGTTCATAAACCTCGGTCTTAGCATTGTGTTCAGAAAAGTTGAGTCCGATCTCTTCTTGTTCGGCAGTCACCCGCAGAGGAAAAATGCGACTGAGATTACTTAAAATTAGATAAGTCAGACCAAAACTCCAGAGGAAACCAGCCCCAATACCCAAAAGCTGGATCAAAACCTGACTCAGACGACTTAATCCCGTACCTAGGATATTCAAATCGCCGAATAGACCCACTGCCAGAGTACCCCAAGCTCCCGCAAAACCGTGGAGGGCTACCGCATCGACCCCGTCATCAATTCCTCGTCGCTCGATTAATTCAGCGGTCAGCAGCATAATTATGCCGCCAGTGGCTCCAATTACAATGGCAATCGGTGTACTAACTGCATTACAGCCTGCTGTGATTGATACCAATCCTGCAATTGAGCCATTGATCAGAGTTTCTACTTCAACTCTACCCAGTCTGTACCAGCCAAAAGCACCCGCACCAATCATACCTGCTGCCCCAGCTAAAACAGTATGCACGATAATAATCGGAATTTGACTGGTGAGAGCAAAAGTACTGCCGCCATTAAAGCCAAACCAGCCTACCCACAACAGCATTGCTCCCAAGACAGAGAAAGGAAGATTAGAACCATGAATTTTGCGAGCTTGCCAGCTACCGTTATCGCTGTTGGCAAATCTTCCCGTGCGGGAACCAATTACTAGTAAAGCGGCTAAGGATACCCAACCTCCTACACTATGAACAACAGTTCCTCCCGCATAGTCAGCAAAGCCCAGCTTACCCAACCAGCCATATAGCTGCCCTGTCGTTGTGCCATTCCAAACCCAATGTCCAAAAATGGGATAAATTAGGCTAGAAATCAAAATGGCGATCGCCACATAGCCCGCAAATTTTAACCGCTCGGCCAGAGCGCCCGAAACAATAGTAGTGGCTGTACCGCAAAACATCATTTGGAAGAGAAAAAAAGCTGCTTTTTGAGGACTATCCTCCAGACTAGGCAAAAAATCGGAGCAGCCGATCAGTCCCCAATGGTCGGCACCAAACATAAGAGCGTAGCCAAAACACCAAAACAGAAAGACGGAAATTCCTAAATCGGCTAAATTCTTGATCGCGACGTTGATGCTATTTTTGGATCTGGTTAAACCCGATTCTAAGCACATAAATCCAGGCTGCATCAGCAATACTAGACCAGCACAACCGACAACCCAGATAACATTTAGATCGATATCCTGCATTTTTTAATCAGTAATCAGTCCTAAAGGATAAGCTTCGCAAATAATCAGTAATTAGTAATCACTTTAGGCGATCGCCAAAATAACTAGTATATAAATCGCAGCTCGAGCTAGCCTCATTTCCCTGTAGCTTGACTAAGCCTAAGCTTTCGAGCTTAAATCCTTGAACCAAATCTAGCTTGATCGGGTTTGATGCCTGAACTACCTTCGCTAAAGCTTGGGTCAGGGCAGGATCTTTGGCTAACGTCCATAAAAGCCGCTGGAGATGGTCGCTATAAATGCCTCTATCCGCAGCCGCTTCTGGCAAAAGTTGAGCTGGTGCGGTATTATCCCGCCAGAGGGAATATAGGGCAAGCTGAGTTAAATAAGGTTGCCCATCACCAATCTCAATTAGTTTAGCCACGTCTGTCGGCGATAGCTCTAGCTGATATTGTTTGGCTAGCTGCATCACCTGTTCGGAGGTAAAAGAGCCCAGGTTAATCGGCACGCCAACATTGAAAGGAGACTTATTGACATTGAGCGGAATATAAACCTCTGTAGAATGGGCGACGAGCAGACGTAACTGCTGCCAAACATCACGGTTTTTTGCCTGTTCGTGCCAAGTACGCAATAGACCAAAAAACTCGTCTGCTAGTTCAGGATAATCAAACAGACGGTCAACATCATCTAACGCCAACACCACTGGCTGCATGGTTTTAGCCAATAAATACTGTTCAAAATAGATTTTGCAGCTAATTTTGCTGCCAAACAGTTCATCCCAATAGCCATTTAAACGATTGGGTAGGTGAAGTCCCAAACCAACGCTGGCGCTAAACCACTGTAAGAACTTATCTAAATCTTGCAAAATACTGCGGTCTGCCATGTTGAGACTAAGAAACACAGTTTTACAGCCCTGCTGAGCCGCATGGTCTAGCACTCTCACCATCAAAGAACTTTTTCCCATATGACGAGAGGCTTTGATCCTAATTAATGAACCTGGTTGCATCACCGTCTTAAAACAGCTCTCTTCCACAGGCGATCGCTCTATATAAAACTGCGACCCTAATGATATTTGACCTTTCGGGAGTAGAGGTTCTGTCAGCTCTTTGAGATCATGTTGATACAAGTTCTGTATATGACCATTTTTTCCCTGAGTCGTCGGCTCAACTTCAGGAATTGGCTTGGTATAGTCCTCTTCGTTCAAAGCCAAATTAAAGGCATTAAAATAACATTCTAGGGTTTGCCGATCTACGGGAGACTGCTGGCGACGAACTTTTGTCAAAGTATGGGCGCTAAGCCCAGTCTTCTCATTTAGATCTTCTAAAGTAAAAGGAAGACCTCCATTCTGCTCAGATTCTGAAGCTCTTTGAGCGGAAGACAAACGCTGCCAGCCCTGTGCTGAGAGAATTACACCTCTTTTGCGCTTGGTTCTTTGGCTGGAACTAAACATATCTAGCTTACTTTACCTAGTTAATTTAACATTGCACTCTGGGTCTGAAAGTTTCTTTAGCAAACTGTGTTTGTGCCGAATCGCAGTCATTGATTGATTTACGCACTAACATCAAATTATAGGAGCTATAGACATCGAAATTACGAGAGCTATAACTTTTAAATAGTTGAAAGTAACTATTGAATGGTTACTATACTCTTCTGTCTTTGGTAATTAATCATACACAATTTTCTTTGATCCACGATCTCCTCAAAATTAATAAATTCTTACATTAGTAAATCATTCCATAATTGCAAATTGCCCATTAGGCATGCTCTGCTGCCATTAAGTTATGGCTTTAACTTTTCATCATTCCTGGCATATTACCAAAAGTGATTAGATGATATCAACTAGAGATGGTCAGTCATTCCGTTCTGGCGCTGCTCTATAAAACACGTATTATTTGTTCCCTGACTAACAGTTTTTGTCGTCTGAGACAACGGACTAAGAAAAGGGAACTTTTTATTACTTTTTTCTGCCTTCTAATTATAAATGCATCTTAAATGCGAATTTGCCTCTTAAAGCAATAGAGGTAAATTAAGATTTGGGATGATATTTGAACTGAAGGTTTTTAGGCGAGAAATCGTCTCTAAAAATTATTATTCGACCTGATGATATGAGTAAATATCTCGAACAAGTTTTTTCCCTAGAAGGGCAGAACGCTATTGTAACTAGTGCAGCAACAGAATTGGGTGGAGCTGTGGTTCGAGGTTTAGCGCAGTCAGGAGCAATCGTTTGTGGTACTGATATCCATCGATTCAGCGAGTCAAAACTGAGTCAAGGAGGATTTTATATCCGTTGCAATCTTGATCATGCTCCTCAGTTTCAATTGTTGTGTGAAGAGGTCTATCGTCAATATAGTCAGCTCGATATCTTAATCAATGTCGGCGAGATTAGCGCTTCGACTCAAGATCTTCCGAGAAATCTGGTCAACAACTTTCGCCAGACAGTTGAGCGTCAGCTCAAAACAGCCGTTCGCACCAGCAGGACAGCCGCCAACTATCTCAAGCAGTCTGGTGGCGGCTCAATCATCAATATTATCAGCATTAAAAATGCGGTGGGATTTCCCACTGATTTTAGCTATATTGCCACCAAAAACGCGCTACTAATGATGACCAAAGAACTGTCACTAGAGCTAATTAAAGACAATATTCGGGTCAACAATATTGTGCTTGGCTCTAGCCAGGCAGCACCAGATCCAGAAAGAAATGACTGGCAAGATTTGGTGAAGACAGTTGTTTATCTGGCTACGGCAGGTTCCGATTCAATGACGGGACAAGATGTTTTTCTAGTTGGCGATCGCGTCTCCACCAGTTCTGGTTAGCTAAGCATAAATTAAATTAAGGGCTTAAATTGTCATCTTTCCTGGTAACAGTTAATCCGCAGAGCGCAAAATGAGTTTTATGGTAACTATGGAGGGATTAACGATTAGAACACCAGAATTTAGCCAATTTTTACGCACCTATCGGGGCAAGATCATGTTGGTAGCGTTTATCGGCATCCAAATTCCCTTGATTACGCTAATTCTCTCCATCAGCATTGCCAACCCAGGGGTTAATACAATCATTCCCTATCAAGTCTGGGGGTTTGTTTGCGCCAATGCGATCGCCACAGCCATAACTCTCTCTGCTCTCTACAATTTTTTGTCCCCGATTCTAATTACGTCAGACATTCTTAATCAATACTTCACTCAGTCAAAAACTGACAATTTGCCCACAGATTTTAGCGATCAGATCAGCACTCTAATTGCCGATACAGACGAAGCCCTAGAGCGTCTAACGGGGGTGATTCAGCACTTGACTAGCTACGATACCCTGACAGGACTACCAAATCGAGAGTTATTTAAACGTAATGTTCAACAGGCGATCGCCGCCATGGGGGAGGAGCAGCAGTTTGCGCTGATTGTGCTTGACCTCGTCAATCTGAAAGATATTAACAGCACCCTAGGGCGAGAAGTCGGCAATATTTTACTAACCAAGGTGACTCAAAGGCTAGCAAGTCGCCTAGATGCCGCTGATACTTTGGCTCGTTTTGGTGGCAATGATTTTGTTGTCCTGCGAACCAACACTAGTGACCACGATAGCTTAATCTCTCTTTCTCAGGATTTACTAGACAGTTTTGCCCAGCCATTTCTAATCAATAGCAGCCCAGTTTCTTGCACCGCCAAGATTGGCATTACTATTTATCCACTGGACGGTAATACGGTCGAGCAGCTATTACAAAATGCGGACACAGCGATCTATCTGGCTAAACAGCAAAGTCTCAATGCCTACCAGTTCTATACCCCCGCCATGAGCGGCAAATTAAAGCGGATCTTGGCAATTAAAGAAAACTTACGCTCGGCTCTTGAGCGCAATGAGCTATATATTCTTTATCAGCCTCGGATTGAGATTGCGACAGGATGTTTGGTCGGTGTCGAAGCTTTACTGCGTTGGTATAGTCCCGAACTAGGTTTAGTTTCTCCCAATGAATTTATTCCCATCGCCGAAGCGACAAACGCGATCATCTCGATTGGGGAATGGGTATTGCAAACTGCCTGCTGGCAAAACAAACAGTGGCAACACATGGGAATTCCAGCCCTCAAGGTCTCGGTTAACCTTTCTGCCTGTCAGTTTAAACAAAATAATTTACTAGAAACGATTGATCGCATCCTCAACGACACAGACTTGGAGCCAACCTACCTGGAATTAGAAATTACGGAAAGTATGCTGGTAGAGGATTTAGAAACGGCGATCGCACTTCTGGGTCAGCTCAAGCAGAGGGGAATATCTATCGCCCTGGATGATTTTGGCACGGGATATTCCTCCTTGAGATATCTGCAAAAACTACCTATCGATACCTTAAAAATAGATCGTTCTTTTGTAACTAATATTGCCTTAAATCCTGAAGATCCAGCAATTGCCAGAGCGATCATCGCCCTGGGTCAAAGTTTAGAACTCAACATAACTGCTGAAGGAGTAGAGACGCAAGAGCAGCTAACTCATCTACAAAACCAGGGTTGCCACGAAGTCCAGGGCTACTATTTCAGCCAGCCTCTGCCGCCAGAAATGCTTCAGTCTTTTTTAGCCAAATGTAATTCGGAAAAGCTCTAGGCTAAAAACCATAAGCGACACAGCCAACAAATAAATTAGTTTGGCGGCAGAAACGAGCTGATTACTTGCTTAATATCAAGTTCGGCTAGACAGTTTTAATAAACTTCTTACTTTCATCCTTTTTACCTTCCTTCTGCCCTCTGCTTTACTCCACCGATAACCTAACTATTCAACAGGACATGATATTACGGGTGTTATTTGCCAAAATCCAGGTTATGATGCGGCAAAAAATATGTTGTGGCATTGCTAAATAATGAGAAAAACCCAGTCAACTGCAAGGATCAATTACTTCCTATTGACATCCTCTTGATTGGGCAAGCAAAAAGAAAAAAGAGACAGGAGACAGTTTAGCAATTGCTCTTTGTTGATTGCTCATTAGTTATGGCGATTGAAATAGTTAACAGTTTAAATTATGGCGATCGATTTTGAGGGTATTGGTTCTTTTCGTGGTGTCAAGGGCGAATCACCAGTGCTGAATAATCCAACTTCCCTCCAGTTTGGTGCAGATGGGCGGCTCTATGTTGCCGAACAAAATGGCTCAATCAATGCCTTTACCGTTGAGATGCAGAATGGTGAATACGTGGCGATCGCTCACGAAGAACTGCGTCTTGCCAATGGTACAGAAGTGATTAGGTCGATCCAGAATCATAATGATGATGGTTCTTTGAGTCAGATAGGCGATCGCCAAGTTACAGGTATCGTCACCGCAGGGACGGCAGCTAATCCTGTGCTTTATGTTTCTTCTAGCGATCCGCGAATTGCTTTCTCGGCAGATAGCAACCTCGATACTAATTCTGGCATCGTCACTCGCCTGACCTGGAATGGGTCAGCATGGGAAGCGGTAGATCTGATTCGAGGACTGCCCCGTTCGGAACAAAATCACTCGGTTAACGGCATGGTGCTGAGTGAAGACGGGACAAAACTATATTTGGCGGTAGGGGGCAATACTAATAATGGTGCGCCCTCCAGCTTTTTTGCCCACACAGGAGAATATGCCCTTTCCGGTACAGTCCTAGAGATTGACCTAGAGGATCTGGGTCGCCGACTGATCTTAACTGATTTATTTGGGGGACAAAACTTTACCCCCAGACAGTATATCTATGACTTACCTACCCTAGATGACCCCAATATTGTCAATAACGATGATGGGGTAGGTGAAGACAGCAACGGACTAGACGAAACTGCACCCTGGGGCGGCAACGACGGTTTGAATATGGCAATTTTGCCAGCGGATGCTCCCTTCAGAATTTTTGCCGATGGTCTGCGGAATAATTTTGATCTGGTCTTAACTTCAGCGGGACTTTTTACCATCGATAATGGTTCAAATACTAGCCTGGGCGGCAATCCCCTCGATGCCAACGGTAATCCGACCGAAGAACTAGGAACAGGACAAGGAACAAACGCTATCAACAATGCTGGAGTGGGCGATCCAGAACCTCTATTTCGTTTAGAAGATGGGGGATATTATGGGCATCCAGCCCCCGTCCGAGCCAATCAAAATCTTGCCTGGACTGTTTATGATGATCAGGGTAATCCCGACCAGTCTTTAGGAGTAAATCAAGTTGACAACCTAACAGATTTAGTTCCAGCAGGGGTAGAAATTGCGCCAGGCTGGCTGATCGCTCCCAGCCAGTTTAGTGGCGATCGCGATCGCCTTGCTCAAAGTGGTATTCGAATAGAACACAACAGCCCTGACAGTAATTCTTTGGTCAACTTGGGTTCATCAAGCAATGGTCTAACTTCCTATAGAGGGGAGGCGTTTGGGGGGGCGCTACAGGGGAGTCTAATTACAGCCCAATTTAACGGCAATGTTACTTTGGTGAATTTGAACGATGAGGGTACAGCAGTTGAACCCTTGACCGACCCCACCGCTGAAGATGCCTTAATTGATGATGACGGTATTTTTCCGCTAATTACAGGGCAGTCATTACCTTTAGATGTAATTGAAGGTCCGAACGGTACTCTCTGGGTGACAGAATTGGGTACGGGTCAGATCGATGTTTTCGCCCCAACTAACAGCGCAGAGATTGTTGCGGCGGTTGACCAAGACATAGATCAAGATGGCATTCTTAATGTTGACGACCCCTTTATTCGCGATCGCACCAACGGCAATTCGGTTATTGTTGTCCCCGAACAGACTTTAGTTTGGGATTTTGATGCCAACCAAGATAATAATCTACCAGGAATAAATGGCTATGGTGGTGGTCTGACAGGGGTGATGATCGATGGCGCTACCGACTTTGAAGATTTTTTTCAACAGTCCAGCAGTCGAGCAGATCAGGTAATTAACCTGGATAACGTCAAGTTCAATACGGCGGCTGGGGGCGGTAGTATTGTGATTGAATCAGTGTCAGATGGGGATGCTTATCTAGAGCAAAATGATGGAGCGTATTTATTTCATACGGGAGTTACTCTTGCCCCAACGGTCGAAACCTTTAGGGTTAAATGGAGCATTTTTAACCCCGTAAGCAACTTTACTGGCTCTTTTCAGCAGATTGGTGGCTATATCGGCACGGGAGATCAGCGCAACTATCTCAAAATTGTGGCGATCGCTGGACTAGACGAGCAAATTCAAATTCTGTTGGAAGATGACGACCTAGTGGTGGCGGAGTCATTAATTGCTACCGATGATCTGTCAGTCTTGCCCCCCAACCATGAAATATTTTTGGAACTAGAGATCGACCCTGTAGCGGCGACGGCACTGCCGACGATCAGTTACGCCATCAACCAAGAAGTGACTACCTTCCGAGGTAAGGCGATAGATTTGAGTTCTACTGCCGTGTTGTCGGCGATTCAAGGTGATTATGCTGTCAATGGTCAAGAAACGGGCTTAGCTGTTGGTTTGTTCTCTAGCAATACAGGACAGCCAAGCAGTTTTCAGGCGGCTTTTAATGACGTTGAAATTACCGCCACAGGAGATACGATAGCTACAGATAGCGCGATGGTTCTATATCGCGTCAACGCAGGTGGCGCTCAAATAGCGGCTCTAGATAATAATATTCCCTGGTCGGCAGATACGATCGCCGACAATAATTTTTATCTGAGTAATTCTGGCAGCAATACGGTCGCTGCTTTTCCTGAAGTTTTACCTGGAGCAAATTTGAGCGGCATTTCCCAGGAGATTTTTGCTACCGAACGATGGGACTTACCAGAAGATCCTGCTATGGCATGGGCTTTTGATGCTCCCCAAGCTGGTCTGTACGAGGTGCGACTCTATATCGGCAATGGTTTTGCCGCAGCGGATGAGGTGGGGGAGCGGATTTTTGATGTCGCGGTAGAAGGAAATGTCCCAGAAGAGTTTGCGGAGATTGATCCTGTTGGTCAGTTTGGGCATGAAATTGGCGGCGTAATTATTACTACTACGGAAGTTAGGGACGGAACTCTCAATCTAGAATTTATCCACGGCAGAGAAAATCCACTGGTTAACGGGATTGAAATCTGGCAAATTGCCCACGACAACCCGCCCATATCAGTATCTTTAGCCGAAGCAGAACTAACAACTCAAGAAAATCGGGGTCAGGTACAAATCTCACTTTTAGCTGATAGTGTCGTCCCTAGTGATGAAACCCTGTATGCTACTCTAGAAATTCTTCCCGATTCGGCGATCGCCAAATTAGACTACGAATATCAGTCCGACACCGCTAGCTTTGACGAGTCAACGGGAATCTATACCGACAGGCTGGCGATCGCGGGAAGTTCTTTTGATGCCACCCTAACAGTAGATCTCATCGCAGATAACATGATCGAGGAACCAGAAATGTTTACCGTTCGGCTTATCGATCTCAGTTCTCAGGGTCTAGTTGGCGAGAGTTCGAGTCAGGTGACAATTGAAGACAGTAGTTTTATCGGAGATATAATTCTCGAACGCTCTGGGTCGGCAGATATTCCTGCGGCGAGGGAGTTTATGTAAAACTCAGAGCTTGTTACAGTTATTTTTAACTATACATATCATATAATT
>JBCBWB010000280.1:0-4284 GCA_039817275.1 Cyanobacteria bacterium J06648_1
CGTACTAGTTCAGGAATATCAGGATTTTTCTTTTGGGGCATAATGCTGGAACCAGTGGCGCGGGTATCCTGAAGGGTGATAAAGCTGAATTCCTGAACTAGTACGAGGAAAAACAGGTCGCGTATTCGGTCATCTTCAGGGCTTGCTCGTAATTATGAAAGGTTTACCCTTGGCATATAATAAAGACCTGCAAGAAGACAAAGAAGGTTTGTTTGATGGGGTAAAAACAGTCAAAGCCTGTCTCGAAGCAATGACTATTTTGCTAGATGAAGGAATCGAATTCAAAACACCAAGACTTGCCCAAGCGGTAGCCGAAGACTTTTCTAATGCCACCGACGTTGCTGATTATTTAGCATCTAAGGACGTTCCCTTTCGCGAGGCCTATAATTTGGTAGGAAAAGTAGTAAAAACCAGCATTGCTGCGGGAAAACTGCTTAAAGATCTAACTTTAGAAGAATGGCAACAGCTGCATCCTGCTTTTGAAACCGATATCTATGAGGCGATCTCCCCCAAACAAGTAGTTTCTGCCCGCAACAGCTATGGCGGGACAGGTTTCGCTCAAGTAAATCAGGCGATTGAAAGGGCAAAGACTGTATTGTCAGATTGAATATCAGATTAAAATATTAGTCTTGATCGCTTATATTAAATACAGTATCTTGGTAATTTCTCCTTATGCGTCGTTCTTGGCGGTTTATTTCCACGGTAATTGGCATCATTTTCCGTCATCCTGTTACGGGGACAACAATTATTCCTGTACTCCCTGATGGTCGTATTGTCATGATTCAGCGTAGGGATTCGGGTAAATGGGGTTTACCTGGCGGCATGGTTGATTGGGGAGAGGATATTCCCCAGGCTGCTAGCAGAGAATTAGCCGAAGAAACGGGCTTGAAACTAGTCAAGATCAAAAGTTTGAGGGGAGTATATTCCGATCCGCAGCGAGATCCGCGACTACATTCAATTTCGATCTTACTCGAAGTAGAAGCAGACGGAGAACTAGAACCCGAGGACAAGCTAGAAGTATTGCAGGTCAAGGCTTTTAGTAAGGAAGAACTACCCTTAGGGGATCTGAGTCATGACCATGACCGTCAGCTACAAGATTACCTTGCTGGTAAAGTAGCGATCGCCTAATTTAGATTTGGTTTGAATTTATTAACAGAGCAATGCAGCAATTCTTTTGTGAGTGTTGTTCTACTAAAAACGTATTCGAGCGAGATGAATTGAAACCCAAAGAGGCTACGAATTTCTACAGATGTGTCTGGTTGGGTATCGGGCAGCAGCAGTGTGATATCGATAATTATACAAGAGGGTGATATAAATAAGGGAATAAAGTTCATCTAAATGTACAGCACCTTTAGCCAAATTTACTCTAGTTAAATTATCTATAGGTCAATCTAAATTAAGACCTTTAGAGGCACTATGATTAATTGATAAATGTGCTAAAAAACATGAAAACAAATTATTCTCCAAAATTATTATTATTATCAATATTATGCTTGGTTATGCCATTGAGCCTTAGCCTGGCGGCTATCTACCAGCCTTATGTCGATCCCAGACACTTTTTTCTAGATCCACTTACTGCTGCCAAATTTACTAGTCCTGAAAATTGTTGCAGTTCCTATTTAGGTGCAATTTCTAATTTTGGAGTTTTAATGTGGGCTTTTGCTGCTGCTATTTGCTCATTTTCAGCTTATTTGATTTATTCTTTCAAGCTTGCTGCCAAATATTTCTTTTTTTTACTTAATTCAGGAATAATTAGTTTTGTACTGATGCTAGACGACATGTTCATGGCGCACGAACAAATATATCCTCAGCTTTTATGTCTCAAAGAAGAATATCTTGTACTCATCTATGGATTGAGCATTTTGGGATATATTATTTATTCCTATCGTGTCATTCTCGAACTAGATTTTTTGCTCCTAATCACCAGCTTGATATTTTTCTTCTTAAGCGTTGCGATCGATATTGGCTACTCTGGTAGTGCCGCATTATTGAAACCCTTTGGGGAAGATATAAACAAGTTATTGGGGATTTCATTTTGGACAGCTTTCTGCATCCGTAGCTGTTGGCTAATTTGTTTTTTGCAGGTAAATCAGCCAGGACAAGAGAAAATTCACAATCAAGGTTGAATGACCGCAAAACTCAAAGACTTAAATGGGATGCTTCTCAATTTGCTTGCCGCTGAAAAATAAGTCGGCTGGAGGTAAATTCGATTTTTACCTTAGTTGAGCGCTCGTAGGTAGAGATTAATTCTTGCCAGTTGAGATCCAGGACTCGATCTAGACTCAGAGGGAAAGATGAACCATCCAAAGGATGCCTGAAGTAAACCTTTCCCCCCGACCAAAAGTCTTCTTGAATATCAACAACGATATCTTTAATAACGTCAACCTGTTTTGCTTCTAACCACCACTTTTCTCCTGCGGTTTTAAAATTCTTATTCTCTAAAAACTCATCTTGCCAACCAATCGGTTGCCATTGCTCAAAAAAAGCCTCGACGATCAGCTGGTTCGGATCTATTATTTGTCGGTTTTGCTTCCGTAACCAGTACCAGTAAGCGACAACTGCCTGTAGTTTTGGCTCTAAATCACGATCGCAATCTTCAATCAAAGCTACGATTTCTGGACGGGAAAAATTAACCCCGATGTAAACTAGGGCTTTTTTATATTTACGAAAAATATTGGCTTGTTCGGATAGTACAGTCACAGTATATTTAGCAATTGCAATTCACGGCTGTTGAGTCAGTAGCTTAGTCCCTGTAATTTTAACGGTTGCCAAATGCTGGCGAAATAAACTCTGTTTAAGCTCAATATTTTTAAGCCCAACATTTTTAAGCCCAACATCAACATTATTGTCTATTTAAATTAATTAGGTGTGAGTAATATAGCTGGTGTTTTTGAATACTCAGTATTAATAATTACTAAGCAAACATCAGCTTTTATATCTAATGATAGATGCTAGTCATACGGCAAAAATGCAGACTTTTTGAGATTGAGGCATAACTAATCAATAATTGTTATAACCCTGTAATCCTTTGTCGAAAAGAGTTGCTATTGCTACTGAACTATGAGCGCTAATCTAATAGTTTAAAAAATATATAGAATTAACTATGAGCAGTAATGTTTAATTTACTTAATGTTTTATTTGCTTTTATTGTAGTGGGAATCTTGCTTTTGGTAGCAAGGTTAATTAAGAGCAAGGTCAGGTTATTCCAAACACTTTATCTTCCAGAATCTATCATTGCTGGCGCGATCGCCTTACTTTTAGGAACAGGAGTTTTAGGCGCGATCGCTACATCTTTAGGTGCCAGCCCAGACTCTTATTTAGCAGGTGGTTTGTTCCCCGAAGAAATGCGGGCAGTCTGGTCGCAAGCTCCTGGGGTATTTATTAACATTGTCTTTGCGGCTCTGTTTTTGGGCGAACATATTCCTAACCCTAGAGACATCTGGCGTAAGACTGCACCGCAGGTAGCGTTTGGTCAGACAATAGCTTGGGGACAGTATGTTATCGGTATTTTAGTGACGCTGATGATTCTCACTCCCTTATTTGGCGCTAATCCCATTACGGGAGCGTTAATTGAAATCGGCTTTGAAGGGGGTCACGGCACAGCGGGAGGAATGGCAGACACTCTTACCGATTTAGGCTTTGCTGAAGGAGGCGATTTAGCCCTGGGGTTGGCTACTGTCGGTATTCTTTCAGGTATTATCTTTGGGACTGTGTTGGCGCACTGGGGACGGAAAAAGGGCTATATCCAGTCCGAACCGACAGAAGTACCAGACGGTGATGCTCAATTTCAAGAGACAGCACCAACGGAAAGCAGTGCGGTGTTGGCAAAAAGAGCGCGCTTGATGCGTAACTTCTTGATCGATCCTTTATCTCTCAACTTCGGTTTTACGGGACTGGCGATCGCCATTGGCTGGATAATTTTACAGATAATGACCCTAATTGAATCAGCTACTTGGGGAAGAGGTGGTCTAGAGCTGATTGGTGCAGTACCGCTATGTCCCATGGCGCTAATTGGCGGCATTATTATTCAGGTGGTGATGAAACGACTCGATTTGGATGTTTTGATTATCCGCAAACTACAGGAAAGAATTGCTGGGGTAGCTCTCGACCTTTTGGTCGTCACGGCTTTAGCCTCGATTAACCTAGCAGTTCTTGGTGCAAATATTGGCATCTTTCTAACTCTCTCTATTGTGGGAATTATCTGGAACGTTTTTGCCTTCATGTATCTCGCGCCCAAGATCCTGCCTATTTATTGGTTTGAAAGAGGGATTGGCGACATGGGAC
>JBCBWB010000281.1:0-4261 GCA_039817275.1 Cyanobacteria bacterium J06648_1
AAAAAATATTCTGGACTGTGAGTGAGGTTCTGAGGCGCGATTATCCGAATGCACCGGAAGATCGGCTGCAAGCGACAATTTATAGCATTGTCACTCTGCTCGATCGATCGTCCACATTTGAGTGGCTTGGTGTCATGGAGTCTCCGATCGAATCGGCAAAAGCGGCGATCGAAACATTGTTGGAGAGTCTAGAGTGATACGGATGTTTGTCGTTAGCTGTAGTGGCTTGCAAAAGCTAGAGCCTCGGCTCGCAAAAACTCGTGTTTTCGGCTCAGATTAATCTGCAAATAATATCCGCTTCGACTCACAATATTTGCAGACCGACCCACATTAATTTGCAAAAGGCTCGCAAAACCTAATCCTGGCTCACATTATCTGCAAAACCTCTACAATCATTGTCAGTAGGTGAATTTGAGCTTTTCCAGCTTCCAGTGTCTAGAAAAAAGGATGATTTTAGATGATAAAAGCAAGTTTAAAACGACCCTATAATCCAGACAGTTGTAGAGCTAGCTTATTGACAAACTCCAATAATCAATAACTAATATAGCTTTCAGTCTATTCTTACTTAATGTGGGTCGAGACTTATTATTTTGGGTTAGTCTCAGAATAATGTGGGTCTATTCTCGTTTAATGTGGGTTTGAGCGAGTTTTATTCTTAATTCAATGTGGGTCGAAAAACGCTGTTATTTCGGGTCGGAGTGATTCTTATTCTGGGTCGCTACAGATACCGCTTCGAGATAAACGTTGAGCGTAACGACGATTCGACAAGGAAATAAATAATGGAGATGCTGAGTTAAGCTTTTCTTTGGTCAATTTACGTATTTGTCGATATTGAGCTATTTCTTGAGCCAAATCGGAGCGTAAAATAATAGTTCTGATACTGTTTTTACCATCTAACTTGAAAAAATGCTGGCCGCATGACTCGCTAACATCCCCTAAATTAGCTCGATACATTTCGATACTGCGACATCCTTGTAAAGCCATACAGCCTAATAAGATACGATCGCGCAATACTTGTACTTGTTTGGTTTTATCTCCCCGAATTTTATAAGTAGGAGCAACAATGTCGAATACCTGCTGTAACTCCTCAAGAGATAAATAATTAATCGTGCTACCAACTTCACGCCTTTCTCTTGGTGCTTTCACCCCAACAACAGGATTGTCCTTAACCAACTTATCCGCCAAACAAGCCGTGTAAAAATGCTTGATAGCCAGTAAAGACAAACGAATCGTCGGAGAAGTTTTCTCACCATCAATTAAATGTTTGCGGTATTCTTTGATATTTTCCTTGGTAATAAGGGCCGGATAAAGCTCTCGCTCTCTACACCAACTGAGAAACTGATGAACTCGATTGCGATAAGTTTTAACCGTATCATTACTGGCATGACCATCGGCAATAGTTAAGTTAAGATATCTGTCAAAACAATCCACCATCGCCTTAACCGTAGGTAAAGTAGAGACGGTAGCAATTGTGCGATCTCGCTTTGAAAATCTATTACTATTTAACCGTCGAATAGCCATCCTTTTTCCCCTTCCCCTTGACCCCTTATCCAAACCATACCAGTAATAGGTGAACCCCACCAAAAACTTAGTGCGTAGAAGATCTTGTTATCTGCACTAAAAAGCGTTTTGAATCTTATTGCGATTGGGTATTGAGCTTTTCCATGCTTTATATCAAGCGTTACATACGTACTGCCGAAACTTACTATTCAATCGATGAATATTTAAAGACCATTAGTCTCGATCGACTTAAAGATTCAAATTAATCTGCAATAAAGCCGAAGAAACTGAATAAAATCAGATTTTTGCGCTAAGTTATTAGGCGATCGCGTTTTTTACAATTTTATTCAGACAACGTTTACATAAAAAAATGCTTTTTTTTGCCTAGCTAAACTTCAATCCTCGTATACCTAGCGTAATAATGAGACATTCTGACGCTAAAAATAAAACAAATAGTACAAATAGTACAAAAAAACGATCTCATAAATCTAGTATCAAGAGTGAATCCGATGTTTCATCTCGAAAAGAAACAAAATCTCCTACAGAAGCACAACTGTGTCAAAACAGATTTTATGAAGAATGTCCTAGTAGCGCAATAACTGATACTGTTTATACAGCAGGAGTTGCAGGCATGGAATTTTGGGCATTAAGACACGATAGTTTAAACGGAGGAAAAGACTTTTCTTCTGGTCGAGTCGAGCTGCAAATTCGAGATAGATTCGATCTGACTGACTTTGCCGAGGTAGCTTATCAAACCAAAGAAGTAATTGCTCATCAGTTTGGCGAACAAACCTTGAAATTACATTATGCTTTAGCTGCGATCGCTTTTCGTAAACCTGAAGCTTGGAAAGAGGAAATCAAAGTGTCAGTATCTAAGCTACTTGCTGACTTTGGTGAAGATAAAAAGAAGAGACGCTATATACCCAAATCAGAACGAAAAACTAACAAAAAGTCTTCTACTCGCTATTTATCCAAAGAAGAAAGACTAAGGCAAATCGCCCATCATGTATACCTATTAAAGCGGTTAGAGGTTTGGGTGCGAGAATGGCGAATACGCAGCAAAGGAGTATTTGCTATTGAAAGATCGAACTTATGGGAAATTTACAGCATCACCGATATTGTTAAGGACAACGCTCGTGGAAAATCTCCTCTAATTGATATTGAGATTACCTTTCGCCCTGGCTTATGGTTTGAAAAATTTGCGGGTCATGAATATCTACGTGAATTCGGGTATTTGACCCAGGAAGCATTGAAGCTAGATCCCTATCAAGAGAAAATGGCTTTGAGGCTAGCTTATTTTGCTCTTTTTGCCATACAGTCCAACGACTATGTACGCTGTTATCAAATAGAAACTCTTCTTAAACATATTGGTTACGAAAATGAAATAGCGGCAGCCAAAGTAGAACGAAACATCGCCTTAAACTTAAAGCGTAGCTTCGACCGAGGGCTAAGAACCTTGAGAAGTTTTGAGCATCCCTATAGTTTTATATATGACTCAGATGTTCCTCGATGGGTTCTTCCAGATAGTAAAATTAAAAAGCCCAAACACTGGTTCGATAATTGGCTAGGGTGTAGTGGCACTCTACAACAACCAGAAATATCCTCAGAACAATTAATAGAATCTATATCCGTCCCTTCTCAAGAAGAAACGACTCCTAAACTGGACAAAAAAACAGTAAAGAGTGAACAACCACTTTCCTTTGGCGAACAAATTAGAAAAGCTCGTAAAGCCAATGGAGAAAGCTTGAGAACTATGGCTAAACAGGTCAATATTTCAAGTTCTCGTTTGTCTCAAATAGAGAATGGTTGCTATCCTCATCCAGTCAGTTCAACTTTGGAAAACAGGCTTTTAGCTTATCTGGGTTTAGATCGATAGCTAACCATAGCCTACTTAAATAATTTTACATATCTTGCTAGTGGATATAAAACATTCATTGCAAGGGTTTTGGAGTTTTATATTTACTATAATTGGTGTTCAGGAATGTTTAGGAACTCCTAAACAGTAATTAAAATTAACAAATACTAAAAACTATACATGAGAATACTTGTAGCTCCTAAACACTTTGGGGTTATTCGGAATCGTTTTGGGGTTATTCGGAATCGTTTTGGGGTTATTCGGAATCGTTTTGGGGTTATTCGGAATCGCAATTTTTAGAAAAAGCCTTTTAAAGTAAGGCTTACAGCAATTACGCAAGTGTTTAGCAAGTGTTTAGCAAGTGTTTAGGAACTCCTAAACATAGGTAGTTTAAGCATCTGGCAAAATGATAACTGTCTCATTTATCTCTCAGAGCAAATATGACTTTATTTAGACAGTTAATTTCTTTCAATTTATTTAGCTAAACAAAAAAGAGCCAAGACCCATTAATGCCGCCAAGCAAGTGTCTAAGCTCCTTTTTATTTCTCTGAGTAGAGATACGATATTTAATATCCTATTGAATATTTTATCTCGAATTATTCAGAGTTGTACAGCGATCGCCAAATTTTTGTAAACTCGACCGTTTACAAGCTAGTCTGCTGTAGAGTTTTTTCAATGCAGATACTACTTCTAAAACTTTTTTAGGCATATTCTTGTGTGTGTATATTGAAGAAATACGGTCGTATAAAACTTACGTTTGCTGCGGAAAAAGTTTGCTATGACATGGGTTTAAGGCTCCTCATAAAATATGGAGTCTCGATTAATGACGCAAACATTGCCACAACAACTTGCTGTAAAGAGTACGTTTTGTCAAAAACAATTACCAAATCAACTTACATCTGCCGA
>JBCBWB010000282.1:0-4141 GCA_039817275.1 Cyanobacteria bacterium J06648_1
ATGCAAGTTATTTGGGTAGATTGAGTGACGATCTCGAAGATACCATTGAAGTCATTTCTTTAACCGAACCTATAGATCGATCTTATCAAGTTGGTGCAAGTCTAATCGTAGCAGGAGCCAAGATTGCCTTACGAAAAGCGATCGCGCCTGGGGATAAAGTAATAGCAGTAGTAAAAACTAAGTTACCCGAATCCTTAAAAGCTGGTAGCAAAATTGCCATTCTCGAATACGACTATGACAGCCACAGCACGTTAGATAATCAGGGAGAGGTGCTAAAAACTCCCTACGATCTTAAATTTGGTTCGGTATTGGTCAAAGCAACTTGGCTACCCAACGGCAGCGTCGAGAATATCGCTGCTACACCCTTAACTGGCTTATCCCGCCCTAACGCTTGGCTGCCCGAATCTCCAGGAATGGCGTTACAGGTAAACCAAGGATACTTAACCAGAGACAGTGCAGATTTGGCACATCAGGGCAGTCTTTCCCTCGAAGCCTGGGTAAAACCAAGCAAGATTACTACGGGGGAAACTGCTTATCTAGTAGAACAAAATTCCTCTCCCGATAACTCCAATTATCTTTTAGGAATTAAACAAGAGTCAGTCAACACGGCATTGAACTTTAAGGGACGAAACTATATTCGAGGTAATAATATTCCTCTAGCTAACAAATCTTTCACCGTTGAGTTTTGGGCAAAACGCCATCCAAATAGCTTCGATAATTTCTTTTCTACCGTTGTCTCACAAGGACCGCCAGGCAATAATCGCCAATTGCACTTCGGTTTCAGGAAAAATGGTTCTTTCGCTTTTGCCTTCTTCGGTAACGATCTGCAAACTCAAGCTACTTATAAAGATACTCAATGGCATCATTGGGCTTGTACTTTTGATGCAGATACCAAAGCCCGCATTATTTATCGAGATGGGGTAATCGTTGGGGAAGATAAAGCCACAGCTAATTTCCAGGGTAAGGGAGAATTTTTAATCGCCGCCATGAACAACCCTGAAAAACAACACTTTTATCAGGGAGAAATTGAGGAAGTCAGAATTTGGCAGGGAGTACGAAATCAAGCCCAGATTAACCAACATAAAGACTGTCGCTTGTCAGGTGATGAATCGGGATTGTTAGCATACTATTACTTTGAAGATAAGCAAGCAATCAACCGCACTGGCAATACGGCTTTTGACGGGCAACTTTTAAAGGATACGCCTCAATCTTCCTCTCCCATCTCTTACTATCAAATAGTTGCAGGAGTCAGAAATCGTTATGTAAGTACGTCGGAACCTAAACCAGTTTGTGATTGGCAACACTGGCAGCATTTAGCAGCTACCTACAAGGAAGCTTATGCAGTTAATTTTGATGGTGATGACAGCTATCTCGACTATGGCAATAAAGTATCTCTGGGAGTAGACGACGGTTTATCTATTACCATGCAGCTTGCTTTTACTAACCTCAACCAGACTTATTATCCCCTACTGCAAAAAGGACGCTTGGGTAAAGACGATCCCGAATTAACTGCCTGGATGTATCTCCGTAAAGCGGGAAGTGACTATTATCTCTATTTTGGTTACGAAGATGCCAAAGGGCGTACAAACGTCACTGTCGGCAAAGTTACTGCGCCCCAGTCAAACCAAATAGTAAATATTGCCGTAACGGGTGGGGAAGGAGAAAATAACTATAACGTTCGTCTGTATTGGAATGGCGAACGGGTAGCTAGTAAAGATTTTAGCGAAGGTAAACCCGTTACCAGTTTACAACCTTTAATAGTAGGCAGATGTTACGGTACGCCAAACGGTACTGGTTCAGGCTCGATTTCTGGTACAACTCGCCGTTTCTTATCAGGAACAATCAGTCAGCTACAAATCTGGAATCGCACTTTATCGGCTACCGAAGTTCGTAATGATGATGGCGATCCTGAAAACCTGGCGGGAAACTGGCTATTTAATGAGGGTGAAGGTAATTCCACTATTAACACCGTCAACAATAGCGAGGCGCGGTTGATTGGTGCAACCTGGACACCCAACCCCGATCCTAGTGCTACCCGTTTGGAAATATATATCAATGGAATGCCGATTGAGACTAAAAATATCGATCGCATCTCTACTACTGCGAATCAGTTCAATCTGGGACGAGATTTCTCTGGGACGATGGATGAAGTTCGCATCTGGCGGGAATATCGCAGTCAGGAACAAATACTCGATAATCTCTTTGGACAACTTAAAGGAGAACAGGACAAGCTACTGGCATACTATGAATTTGACAGCGATCCTGCTACAGCGGATCTGGTTACTCAGGTGAACGATAGCAGTCTGCAAGGCAATCATCTAACCGCCAGTAATGACGCAGAAATTAAACATATCCTTTCTCAAGCCCCCATCTGTGAAGATTTAGCCATTGTCCGTAATGCCCTCGGTAGCGTAGCAAATCGTTTCCAGGGTCAAATCCATTCCCGTCCTGCGATCGCCGAATACGCGGATATTCAAACCGCTCAAGATGGTTCGGTTAGGGGAGTCCACAAACGCTGCTATAGCTTTCTTAAAGACGGACGCTGGTATCTGATGACAGGCTATAAAGTAGGCAACCTAATCACCGAATGGATCTCTCAAGTACAGTTCGATCCGCAGATCAAAGGCTATATAGAGGGTGCGCCTCCCGTTCCTTCCGAGAATCTTACCGAAGGTGCGATCGATGATGGGGATGGAGTTACATCGGTGGAGTTCGTCGAAGCCGATAGCGTCACCTCTACTCTATCTACTTCCAAAGAAAGCGGTTTTAATTCCTCCTTTGACGCTTCTCTTAGTGCCACTATCGACCAGGAAATGGAAACGGTAATTGCTCCCTTTGGCGCGGGTATTTCCATCAAAATTGGCGCAGTATCAGGTTCGTTGGGGGCATCTACCAGTCTAGAAACGGAATTAAACTGGTCGAGTAGTCAAGAACAGAGTTTCAGCACCAATGTTAGTAAAATGACCTCTGTATCTCTTAGCGGTAGTTTTGAAGATCCTGCAAATCGACTCAATCAAGCAATGCCCAGACGCTATCAACCCACCAACGTTGGTTTTGCCCTAGTAGAATCAGAAACCGCCGATCTCTATGCCGTTCGCATGGCACATAATAGAGCCTTGGTAGCCTTCCGCATGGTTCCCAACCCCGATATTCCCAAAGACACCAATATTATTCCCTTCCCCATCAATCCGCGCTATACCAAACAGGGAACGCTAGACGGTGCAGTAGGCTACAGCGATCGCGCTAAAGTTTTAGACCCCGACTATCCCCAAGCTGTTGATTATGGCGAATACAGCTACTTTAAACCCAGCGAAGCCTATAGTTTACGCCAACGCATCCAAAATGAGGAAATACGTCTAAGAGCCTTTTATGAAGACTTCAGCACTACTCCTCCTGGGGCAACTGGTGTGCTAGCAGGTGGTTTAGCTGGCGGAGGTTTAGGCGCGTTAGCCATATCTCCTGTGGCTGCACCATTTACTGCTGCTGCGGGAATTGCTGCGGGTGGTTTAATTGATGCTTTAGCTTCAGACAACGACTTGCCCCAACAATATAGCAAACGCAATCTGGTTAATACCTATGTCTGGACTGCCGACGGTGGACTTTTTGCCGAATCTACCGAAACTACCGATACCCAACAGGAAAGTACCAGCGGTAGCTATAGTTTCAACGGGAGTGCTACTTTTTCCGCTTCGGCTTCTGCCGAAGTAGCTGGAGTGGGTATAGAAGTAGAAAGCAATGCTTCCTTTGGCGGGAGTTTAAACCTGACCAAATCTAAAGCCCAAGAAGCTAGTCAATCTTTCAGTATCAATCTGGAAAACAATACCCCTGGTAATTTAGAAAAATATGCGATCGACTCAGAGGGTAATATTCTCGAACCAGAATTCGATCCTCAAGGTAATCCCGTAAACACTCCTGGAAAAGTAGACGCTTATCGCTTCTTCTCTTTTTACCTAACACCCAAACCCGATAATTACGATGCTTTATTCAATACCGTCATCGATCCAGCTTGGCTAGAACAGTCTAATACCCCTAACGCCAAAGCATTACGACAGGCGCAGCAACCCCAAAATGCTCCCGCCTGTTGGCGCATCTTCCACCGCGTCACCTTTGTCAGTCGCATCCTGCCCGAATTCCCCGATCC
>JBCBWB010000283.1:0-4115 GCA_039817275.1 Cyanobacteria bacterium J06648_1
TTTGAGTACATGATTCAGGGATTCATTTCCTAAGTGGCGAAAGTTTTTAACTCGGCAATACTTCCAAACAAGCAGTTTGCCATAGAAACTTAATATTTATGGCATCGTCAAACTCAGTATCGATTAACTGTGGTGCAGGTTTTTGTAGATACCGCAGCTGGTATATCTGTAAATAATTGTGAAATGGTTGTTGCTCTCAAAGCTGAACCTAACTACCGACATGCTTCTGGTAAATCATAATCAAAATCAGCTACGGGGACAAAATCATAGCCGAAGCCAGAGCTTTCCCCAGCTTTTACCTTGACTAACTGTACCTTGCCCGCGCGATCGCCTGTAGGTAGAAAAGTGATTTCTCCCGATGCACCTTCGGCAATAAAAGTAGGATCTAATAAGGCTTGCTGGATGCCTTCTCGCGTTGCTGACTGTTGGATTGCTGCGCCAAGAGCCATGGTTGCATCGTAGGTTAAAGCTGAACGCCAGTTAACCTTACCTCCCCAAAGATTTGTTGCCAGTTCGACAAAGCCACTATCGGTATTTTCTGTATTCCAGGGAACGGCTAGCACCATATCGGCAACGTTATTTTGTCCTAGTTGCAGAGTACGGGGCTTGTAGAGGCTGTCCCCTCCTAACAAGGGTAGTTCGCCTTGGTTCATTTGGGCGATGAGAAACGTTTTGTCAAGGGTTTCTAAAGCATTCATCCCCGATGAATTGGGAAAGAAGACTAAGACCTGTGCTTCTTCCTGCTTAGTTTTGGCTAGGGCATTGACAATATTAAAGTTTGATTGACTAAAATTAAACTCGACCGCAATTTCACCGTCTTTTTCTTCCAGGCTACTTCTAAATACGTCTCGCATAGAAGTACTGTAGCTACTGGCAGAATTAAACAAAACTGCCGCCTGAGTAATCCCCATCTTGTCGGTCAAATAGGCAGCTAGAGCATTTCCCGCCACGCAGTCACTAGATACGGTGCGAAAGACATAGCTGCCAACATTGGAAAGGGCTACTGAGCTGCTGGTAGGAGAAATCATGACTAATCCCTGCTCCTGATATACCTGAGCCGCTTCGAGGCTAACATTACTCGAAAAATGACCTATAACCCCTAAAATTTTGGGGTCTTGGCTGAATAATTGGGCTAAATCTTGAGCTACTTCAGGATTATTGCGATCATTAGCAATAATCAGCTTTATGGGCTTGCCGTTGATCCCGCCAGTACTATTGATCTGAAACTGTGCTTGAGCCGCACCCCGCAGGATTTCCGCAGCGACATTGGTTTCGGCATCACCAGGAATGGGGACAGCGATACTGTGAGCAGGCTGATCGGCAATACGGGCGTTACTAAGATAGATTAAAGTTTCAGGGTCGTTGCGCTTTTGTTCGAGAGTAGTTTCCCATAGTAATACTGCCTGTGTATAGTCACCACTACTATAAGCATCAGCAGCAGCCTGTTTTTGGTTGCTAGGGTTTAATCCTAGGATAATTTCCTCCCCCTCGCTCATTATGTCTGATAACTCTCCCTGAGGGAGATCAAGATTTGGGCTTTCCTGAACGGTAGTCTGGGATTGGCAGGCAAGATTCAGTAAGGTCATGCCAATGAGCAGCAGAAAAATAACTGGTTTTTGTGCCATGTGTTATCGCCCAACATACTGATATTAATTGTTTATTATTGACGATCAGCGCCAGAATTTCCAATTATAAGCTGCTGATTTAGGTTATTTGCCGTCGATATTTCTGACACAACCTTGATCGCAGTTTCCGTAAAGTCTGGCTTTGGTCGAATTCGCAGCAGAAAGTAACCTTTTGTATCTTGGGGAGGTAAAGTATATTCTGTTTCGGTGATTATGCACCAGCTTAGGGGAAGACTAGAGCGGTCATAGAGGGTAAAGTAGATATCGAACTGCTCGACAACTTCAGGTGCAGTTGCGATCTGTAGGGTCTGGTGGGGATCTAGATAGTTGTAGGCAAAATGAGTGTCGGGTGCGCCGACAGGGAGATATTCATTACGGACAAATGATTCTGGAAGATAGTTACGCAGCTTGAGAATTGTATAGATATAGTAGTGCAGGCTGGAGTAGAACCAGTTTTTGCTTTTGATTAGCTCATAATAGTAATTGTTAATATCGGCAGGCACAGTATAGGATTCGACCAACGGCTCGCCGTCTACTTTGATCTCTGGATAGTTAATTGTGTCGGCGCGATTGTAATAGCGGACTCCTAAGGAATATTTGCCCGCAGGTAGCTCAATTTTTTGCCAAGTGTTGCTAGATACGGACTCTGAGGTCAGGCTGGTTACGGTTTTATATCTTGGGAAGCTATACACAACGGCAATCCAAGAGCGAGCTGACTGATTAGCAATTGCCGTGTTGAAGGCGATCGCTTTTTTTACTTTAAACGGCCCTAAAGTACCGATAACAGCATGGGTGTTCCACCTTGGTCCTTTGGTCATCATGACAGGCAAAATCAACGGTGCCTTGATCATTTTTGCCGATAATACTCGCCACTGTTTCGCCTTGCTTTTATTTAGCGCTAGATAAATCGTAAATAAAATTCCAATTACCAATTTGATAACTTTATTAAACAGCCAAGATAGCAGCGAAACAGGAATTTCCCACAGTAGCCAGATATTATTCATAAGTCTCTAGGCGATCGCGCCTAAATCAGATTGCTACCTAAAACATTACACTTAAAGACGCTCTTCTATCTGCCCAGAAAGTTCATCTACCGTAGGTCAACTCGCCTGAAAAATCCTGTAGCTTGGTAAACGAATATGCACCCATCAACGCCCCCCAGGTTCCTTTGCCCGTGGCAGGATCGATGCCTTTGTCATAAGTAAGTAGCTCATTGCTACTGGCTTTAAAGCCCAGAAATACTTGAAAACTAGTGCCTTGATAATTAACTGTACAGGGTTCTGCGGTTATGGGAGTTGTTTCAAAACAGTATATTCCCCGACCCAAGTCTTGCATTGTCACCTTCAGGGTACAGTTGGGCAAAAACTTTATTTTGTCAGGAGTAATCTGAGTAATCAGATCTCTATTTTGTCCCGCACCTTTGGCTGTAGCCAAATCCTCAAACATGTAAAATTCCACCTCAATATTTTCTCGCTGCCTCAAACGTAAAATTCGCGGGCGGTAAGGCTGCTCTAGCTTGAGAATATTTGCCTGCTCTGCAAATAGGGTAATACTGTCCTCGGTAAAGATTGGTACGGGACGTATCCAGAGGCGGAGATTGACGTACCAGGCAGGCTGCTCCATTGCTTGAGGTTGATTGCTAAACTCCCCTGCTAAATAGGTCGCTAAGGTAATTAGTTGAGGCGAATAATTCATTTAATCTGGAAAAATGCCGATATCGGTCGTCGAAGGATATTTAAGATTACCGCGAATTGAGGCTGTGCTTAATGATAATCTTGATCGTAAGACTATCTTTAGAAAAATTTAACAGTCTATGTTTGGCTCGGATTGCTCGATAACTTTTTATTTTATGGGCGATCGCCAGATGCCAACTATTTAATTAATTAGTTAGAAACAAAATTATAAAAATGTCCCAGTTAGAACGCCTGATTGACCTTGCTGAAGATGAACTTGCGGTATACAGTACGGATGCTCGCAAAATCGAAAAATTACGTCAAAAAATTGGTCTATCTCTCAACGCCAGACAGCAAAAAGAAGTCAAAGAAGAGTTATTAGAAGTTATGCCTAAGGGCATGGTCAGCAAAGTCATTGAAGAGCAACGGCAAACTGTAGCCCTACCCTTCTGGGGGATTGCGGGGCTGGGTTTACTATTTGGCATCTCTTTTCGTCAGCCTGTAGATTTTTTAGCACCTGCTGCCTGTATTCCCATCGCAATCAATATTCAAAAATGGGGGTGGAATTTGCAGGCAAAAAGAATCGTCTTAAAAGCTCTAGAGGAGATTGAAGAAAGAATGAAACAACCGATCAAAGATGAGAAAACTTCTGGCTAAAGATTTGCTCTCTCTTGAAATAGATTTGTTTATTTACTAAAGTGATCGCCATTATTACGTCTGATGTGAATTAAATATAAAGACTCAATCCCCTTTTCTGTCGTACAAAACTTATCTTCAAATACAAAGATCCATATTGGGGGAAAGTTCCCCCAATATG
>JBCBWB010000284.1:0-4102 GCA_039817275.1 Cyanobacteria bacterium J06648_1
ATGGCATTACCGTTGCTAGTGCTTGCCGTACCTTCTACCTTGATTGGTCTACTGGGTAAACCTTGGAACAATCACTTTGAAGAGTTTATCCATGCACCTGGAGAAATTATGACAGAAGCAGGGGCATTTGATTTTAATGAGTTTTATACCATGGCTGGATTGTCGGTGGCGATCGCCGTTACGGGAATTATTGTTGCCCTGTTGATGTATCGCACTAAAAATATCGACCCCAGCAGTATTGCGGATAAAGTACCGACTTTATATCGTTTCTCGCTCAACAAGTGGTATTTAGACGAACTGTTCAACAAGGTATTCGTCACGGGTATTCGTCGTATTGCCCGACAAATTATGGAAGTTGACTACCGCGTCGTCGATGGTGCAGTTAACCTAACTGGTTTAGCCGCTGTCCTGAGTGGCGAAGGGTTAAAGTACCTAGAAAATGGTCGCGCCCAATTTTATGCCTTGATTGTCTTTGGTGCAGTCTTGGGTTTTGTGATTGTCTTTAGTGTGGCTTAACGAGCTTTGCTCGTAGCTATTAGCTTTTAGCTAATTTTAATATTTTTTAGCGATCGCTTTTCTTGATGCAGTTGCTTTTTGTGGGAAACCAACAAGAACGCACTGCATCGCTTCTTGATGGAGGGCGATCGCTTTTTGTTTAAACCAAAGTTTTGATTTAAATTATCTTTCATATGTGCGATCGCCTTAAATAAAACAGCCCTAAAAGCATACTATTATACAAATCAGCTAGAAATATTCAATTCGAATTTATTCCCATTTGAAGTTTCCGTAGATATAGCTATATTTAAGCTATCTTTTGCAAACTTATCTTAACTTCAGTAGATTCCTCGTAGTTGTCTACTTTAGTCTGAAAATACGATTGTAATCATCGCCTATGCGATCTGATACCGTATATTTTCCCAAGATAATTAGTTTTGACTAACAACTGTACCGCGATCGCTCCAGGAAAACCCGTTAAGACTTGGCAACAGTGGGGTTTAGATTTGGCTGCTCGTCTTAATGGTGGACGAGATGTAGTTCTGGCGATCGATCTGACGGAAAGCGTCGGCTTGAATGCGGAAGGACGATTACGCTTAACTCAGATCATTGAGGATAGTTTGCAGTCAGGAGATACGGTATATCTGATGCCTTTCGCAACGAAGGTTAATCCTTTGCAGCCTGGTGTCGATCCTCTAGCTTTGTCAGCCGGGATTGAGTTTAAGCCTCGACCAGAGGTGATCGAGCAGATTTTAGATGTTCTCCCTTTTGAGTCGTCAATCAACCTAAGTAATACTGATATTCAACAGACAGAACTTTTTACCTATCGCGGTTTGGCGAGGCTCAATCAATGTCGTCTCGATGATAATATTGCTCCTAAACCCCAGTCGATTATCTGGTTGACCGATGCTCCTTTGTTAACTGAGGCGGGGATTGATTCTGCTACCTGGATTGAGACACCTGCTAAGAGTCCTTTTCGGCGGGCTGATTCTCAGGCGAGTCAGGATCGACAGGCTTGGTTACAGGCATTGCCGATTAAAGAGCGATCGCAAACTATTACGACGGACAACAACCGTACTTATGAGTTAACAGTGGTGGATCTGCCGCCTACCGTACAGGAGTTTTGTACTCCCGCGCCTGGAGGTAAGGAAACCTGTTTGGTTACGCCCTATCTATTTAAATTGCTACTATTCCCCACCCTGATAGGATTTATTGTATTAGGGATTAGTGCTTTTGGTGCAAAGTATTTAATCAGTCTTAATAAAAAGTGGCGCGTTAAGGTTCGCTATATTTCTAATGAGGATTTGGAGGAGAAGTCTTGTTCTCTCAAACACAAGCAGAAAATTGCTATCGGCGGACAGGGTAGTAATGCTGTTTTTTGTCCAGGGGAAGATATTCGGGGTTACTTGATTAGGAAAGGCAATAAAATGTATTTGAAATCGACTAATTCTGCGCCTCTTTTGTATAGCGATCGCCAGCTGGATAAAGAGATAGAAATTACTCGCGATCGCTTGACGATTAACTGTCCTTTTGTCGAGCAAGGAAAAGACAAAGATTTTGAAATTGATTTAAAAGTTTCTAGATAGAAAATTAAAGAATTGAGATTAATAAGTAAGTTTAGTTAGCTATTGAAATTATGCCATTACAAGATACTCAATCAAGAAAAATCAACCGTACAGTGTGCATCGGCTTGGGAGGTACGGGGCGAGATGTATTGATGAAAATCCGTCGTTTGATTGTCGATCGCTATGGAGATTTTAAAGAGCTACCTGTAATTAGTTTTGTTCATCTCGATACTGATAAGGCAACCAGCAGCATTACAGGATTACGGACGGGTAATACTTATCATGGTGTCGATCTACGCTTTAGTGATGCCGAGAAGGTAGCGGCGACGATGACTCGTGCGGAGGTTGATAATTTTGCTAGGGAGATAGCTAGGCGAGGACAAAATTACGATGGCACTCCTGGAGTTTACAGCAATATTTCTAGCTGGTTTCCACCTCATTTGTTAAAGAATTTAAAGGCGATCGATGAGGGCGCTCAGGCGATTCGTCCTGTAGGTAGACTGGCATTTTTTCATAATTATAGAAAGATCAAGGCTGCTTTAGAATCAGCCGAACAAAAAACGCGGGGTCATGAGGCATTTATGATCCGTAATAATTGGAGCGTGGAGAATAAGTTAAATATTTTTGTCGTCGGTTCTTTATGTGGTGGAACGGGTAGCGGCGTATTTTTAGATGTGGCTTATTGTTTGCGGCAAATGTATGGTAATGATGGCGCACAAATTGCGGGTTATTTTGTTATTAGTCCCGAACTTTATGGCAATGCCCCTGATAAAAGTGCTAACACCTATGCGGCTTTGAAAGAGTTGAATTATTATGCCGCTACGGGGACAACTTTTAAAGCGGAATACGACCTCCAGAACATAGAATTTATCGAAGAATCTCGTCCACCTTTTGAATATATTTACTTAGTCTCAAATCGTACCGCTAGAGATTACCGTATTTTAGAAAAGAGCAAGCTGTGTAATATTATTGCTCATAAAATTACCTTGGACTTTGCAGGAGAGTTAGCGCCGATAGTTACGGCACAACGAGACAATTTTCTCCAGCATATGATTCAAACAGACGAACATCCCCGTCCTAATGTCCAGCGTTATTTGACCTTTGGTTTGGCGCAAATTTACTTCCCTCGTGATGCAGCGGTAAATATTTCTCTTAATCGGATCAAGATTAAACTGGTTGACTTCTGGCGACAGGGTGAAGGACAAAGCGCCGATCCTAGCAACTTATTAACTAGCTTTCTAGATCGTTGGTACGATCGCAACGGTGAGAGCAATGGTTTTGTTAATAAATTAGAGCAGTCTACTACCGACGGGAGTAAAACCTTTAACAACGCTTTAAGCAGATGGAAAACTCGCCTAGATAACAACATTGCGGAAATACAAAGCCGCGACGATAGACAGGAGGTTGTTGCTCAATTGGGACGAGAAATTCGCAGTGAGTTTCGTAAAGTACAGCCTGGGGAAACTGAAAGCAATAGAGGGTTATGGTTTACCAGCTTATTAAAGCAGCGCGATCGCCTAACTACCGAATATACACAGGATATCGATCGCTATTTAGCCGAATTACTCAATCCTAATAACATTAACTTTTCCCTAGCAAATGCTCGTGGCTGGTTAGAAGCTTTAACTACCGAGTTAAATAAATCCTACCGCGAGTTAGAGGATCGTATCAGCAGTCTGGGTGCAACAAATGCCTTAGAAACTGTAGAAAGAAGATGGGAAGATTCCCAGCAAACTATCCAAGATATAGAAAGTAAAAGAGACTTTCCTTTTAGAGACAAGCAAAAAACTAGTCAGGTTCAAGAAGAAGCAAAAAGAATAGTCGGACAAGTCAATAAACTAATCAAACATAACTATGAATCGGCGCTATTTCGCGAAGCAGTAACTATAGTCAAGGAATTACAATACCATGTCAAACAGCTAATTACTAAAGCCAGTAGTTTTAGCAACCTCCTAAGTAATGTCCAGGTCGTATTTGAAAAAGCCGAAAACGACCTCAAACTACTAGACGTTGACGACATGAGTGGCGAGGCAATCTTTGCC
>JBCBWB010000285.1:0-3955 GCA_039817275.1 Cyanobacteria bacterium J06648_1
CAATCGTAATTTTGGTAGCACCTTTAGAGAGTAGATGCTTGACCAATAGGTGAGCCATCTTACCTGCACCCACGATCGTAATATTATAGTCTGGTAGATTGCTTGCTTTGAGATGAGCCAGCTCTACGGCAGCAGAACTAATCGAAACAGCACCTGTTCCTATGCTAGTTTCGCTCCGAACTCTTTTCCCGGTAGAGATCGCCTGCTTGAACAAACGATCCAATAGCCGACCCAAACCCTTATATTTTTGCCCTAGCTTGTGAGTCTTTTTCACCTGAGCTAGTATTTGCCCTTCCCCTAGCACCAAACTCTCTAAACCAGAGGAGACACGCATCAGATGGCGCAGAGCATCTTCCCTTAGTAGTGTAAATAGATTGGGTCGCAACTCCCGCAGGGAGAGTTTGGCTTTATCTGCCAGGAATTGACTAATCTCTCGTACCCCTTGTTCTAAATCTGTCGCTACACCGTAGATTTCCAGTCGGTTACAGGTACTAATAATGGCGATCTCTTGAATGTGGGGGTAGCACTTGAGGAGAGCGATCGCTTCTTCGATTTGTGCTTCAGGAATGCTTAGTTTTTCCCGTACGTCTACCGATGCAGTTTTATGACTCAGACCAACAACAACAATGTTCATTATATTTTTCGCAAATTTCGCTCTAATCAGTTCAAAACGCGGCAATCAAAGCAAAAAGCTGCCTATTATCTGACGATTTTTTTTATTAATCAAACTTTTTATATGTAGGTAATAAAAAGGCAACAGCAGAAGATCTCTCTTTTACTAGTTGCCTTTTACCTTATCAATTTATACCGTTTTACTGGGTCAATTATGCGCTTACTTAACCATGATTTACATATCTTCAAGTATTAACTGATTCTATACTTGGAGCAGCGAACTATAGCAAGCCTTTATCCTATCTCAACTGTAGAGATTTAGGGCTATTGAACATATGGACGGTATCTACGAAACGAGCAGTCTTAGACTGAGAGGAAATAACCAAACTTTGAGTTCTCGCACCATCTTTGAAGAAGCGAACACCGTTCATCAATGTTCCAGGAGTAATGCCGCAGGCTGCAAACAGTACAGTTTCACCACCAGCAAGTTCTTCAGCGCTATATACCTTGTCTGGGTCGTTGATGCCCATTGAAGCTAGTCTTTCGAGGTTGCTTTCTTTACTTTCACCAATCAAGCCAGTTTTGACTACAGCAGGATCATAGATTAACTGTCCTTGGAAGTGTCCTCCCAAACAGCGCATTGCCGCTGCCGAAATAACGCCTTCAGGTGCAGCACCAATACCCATCAGAGCATGAATATTTGAGCCAGAGAATGCACAGGAAATAGCAGCAGAAACATCACCATCGGCGATCAATCTTACTCTAGCACCAGCACCTCTGATTTCTTTGATCAAACCCTCGTGACGAGAGCGATCCATAACGACTACGACCAAATCTTCAATGGAACGATTTAGGCAGTCAGAAAGAATTTTGAGGTTTTCTGTCGCCGATTTGTTGATATCTACATGACCTTGAGCCAAAGGAGGAGCGGCTAGCTTACGCATGTAAAAATCTGGTGCAGCAAACAATCCGCCTTTCTCGGAAATTGCCAACACTGCCATCGAACCGTTTTGCCCATAAGCAACTAGGTTAGTTCCTTCACAAGGATCTACTGCAATGTCAATTTCAATCAGCTCATCAGGATTACAAAAGTTCTTCGCATCAGGACTAGTACAGATGCCTACTTCTTCACCAATGTAAAGCATTGGCGCATCGTCTCTTTCTCCTTCTCCAATTACGATACGACCACGCATATTAATTTTATTCATACGCTCGCGCATCGCTTCGACTGCTACTTCATCCGCAGTATCTTTTTCCCCTTTACCCATCCATTTGGCAGAGGCGATAGCAGCTTGTTCTACTACCTCAATGATTTCTAAACCGAGGGTTGTCTCCAGCAAGGTGTTCCTCCCTATTTGCTTATTGTTAAATTTTTATAAAGCGATGTCTCAAGTCCAAAGTCTACCAGAGAGAGGTATCTCCCTGATAATTATTAACTTTCAATAAGTTCCGAAATAAAGCTTCGGCGTTTATCTGAATATCTTATTTTTAGATAGTTTCCAGGCTCAATGAGCGAGCCTGACTTTTGAGCAATAATGAGTTTTTCGCTACCAAATAGGTATTTTATTACATTTTGTGACCAGATATTAAGCCGAAAATTGTTTGCCACAGCGATCAATGAAGTGAGATGGCTGGCAAAATCAATGTTATGAGATGTGTGGCTGAATTAATAGGGCGATCGCCAAATAGAGTCTAATTGCTTAATTGCTCTTAATCTATGCTTTTGTAAAGAAGCAACTGTCAAAGATTAATTAAATATTTATTCAAGCATCACAAACGGAAAATCGTAGTTAGTCTAGACAAGGAATATTGAGTTTAATATTTCTAATCTACAGTAGCAAAGGCTAATACTTTATATAGATGACATCTCACGAATTACTGACTCTAATTCTCTTGCTAAGTCCAGGCATGGCTTTATCCGTGCTGCTCATGCTAACTTTTGCCAAGGGTGGTTAAGTTCATGCTCGTCGAGCTTTACCGCTAGCGCCTGAAGCCTAACATCCTAGTTGGGCTTAATCAAGTTCTTACCGACAATAAATAAATACTATGGGCGAGTAAACAGATTATTCTTAAATCTCAGTACAGAATAACTTTTTTCAGCGTCGCTTTAAATAATCGCAGTCAAATCACTAACCAGTGTTGGCTTTATCTTTGCTCGTCGGAAACTAATGAAATTAAGGCAAAAAGCTGGCACCATCAATTTAGAGCAGTTATGGTCTAGCAGCTAGAAGTTTTCAGGTTGTCCTGCGGCAATTACACATTTTATCTTGACTAGTTATTGAGAATCGTCACTCAAAGAATGATTCTGGGGACTGGTCAAACTTTCTTCCAGATTCATGCGTTTTTCCATTTGGCAGAGGAAATAACCAGTCATCATAGCCGAAGCTAGCAGATGAGCTAAATTTTCTCGATCAGTAGTTATTTTGACATTAAAATCTCCAGAGGGCAGCATTCCCACCAGCCCTTGAACATTTTGAGAAATAATTTGCTTAACATCAGGGCTAGCCGAAGCCGCTATCTGTGCTAAAACTTCGGGATGTTGCTGACGCAGATACTGCATCAAGGTATTGTAATTCTGTTCTTGCGACTCAGAATTAAGGAAGTCAAAATTAAATATCATTCGTTACCCAATTATTAATGGATGATACTACTTTGACATAGTATTAGGGGCATCCGCCAGTGAAGGGGGTAGCATAAAATGGCTAGGATATAGCCATATTGTTGATTTCAAAGTATTGGTGGAATTTATTCGTCACTTCTAGCCAGTAGGAACGGCCATCTGCCTGCTCTCTTTTTTTGATGAATCCGAGATTAACCAACTCAGCTACCTGTTGGTAGGCGCTGCTACCCCGTAGATCAATTAATTCAGTTTGGAGGATCGGATTTCTCAGGGCGACTGCGGCGAGAGTTCTCAAAGCGCCTTTCCCCAGTTCTGCTGGCACTAGTTCTTGAAGGAGATATTCATAATCGGTTTTGAGCTGCAAGCTATATCCTGTTTCGGTTTCGATGATTTCTAGAGCGCTATCTCGGTGGGCATAATCATTCATCAATTCAATAATGCCATCTTCAATTAGTTCGCGATCGCTCTGAGGAATTTTGCTGGCTTCGGCGTCCTTACCCTGGAGGTAGCCATATATTTCTTCGATAGAGAGAGGTCTGCCTTTGATGTAGATAATTGCCTCAATCTTGGTTGATAGTTTCATGATGTTGCTGCTCCAGGTCAAAGATCTTAAAAAACTTTATTATGAATTTGAGCGGTAAATTTTAATTTTAAATAAATTCTGAAATAGATTCTGGAACGGACTCTCCCTCGAATTTCAACAGCGGAAAGAAATGACCTACA
>JBCBWB010000286.1:0-3887 GCA_039817275.1 Cyanobacteria bacterium J06648_1
AAGCCTGATGCTGTAATCAGTTGGTTGACCTCTGCCTCGTTAACCAACTTTCTATTTTTAGCTTGGGCACGGCTGACATAAATCTTAGAATTGTTGGTCTGGCTCAAATGAACCTGGGGCAAAAAGGTTTGTCGTAGAAATCTAACTGTTCCCTCGGGAACCCAGTCTAAATACCCAGGAAAAGAAGGCACGACTAGCTCGTCTGCCTGGATATGGCTATGGCGATCGCTCTCTATAATTTTTGATTCAGGAATGCCCAGCAGGTTTAGGGTTTCTCGTTGGAAAGGCTTACTTAGACTATTAACCACAAACCAGTCAATTTCTTTAAACTTGATCTCACTTCTTCTCAGTATCTCTAGCCGTGGCAAAATATCAAACATCCAGTGATAGTAGACATGACCCGCCAGTCCCGACAAGAGAACTACCTTGCCCGCAATTTTTTCGGCGGGGAGAATGCTTTCTTGCTCAAAAATGCTGTGTTCGGGCCGTTCTCGATAGGAACATCCTGGTAAAAACCAAGGGTAGTCCCGCGATAAATCGCCGAGCAGATAGTTATCTGGAGTAATAACGGCTAGAGCATGACAAATTACCCAGGAGTTCTTTTGTGGTGCTACCCAGGCTCTTCCATCAGGAATGGTGACAACAAAGGGTAAATCTGCTTCTAGCTTCGGCGCTTGCTCGAAAGAACACCGATAGGCACCCTGACCGATTTGTAACGGCTGAAAACTTTCAATCAGCCTGGTCATGCAACGATGACAGTTAACTCCACCACAGTCAGGATATGCCGTATCTCCAGGTTTAATCTCAATGGTAGCCGACTGTCGAATAGTTTTAGTCTTGCTAGTGGTGGTTGCTCCTTGCGACCATAGCACCTGGACGTAGTTGAAGTCTGCAAGATGAGAGTCACGAACCCAATCTTGAGTGTGATAGTAGATTTGCTGTGGCAGAACGGAGATATTTTCTTCTGTGGGGAATAGTTTGGGCAACCGTTGCAAATCGGACTCTTGAATTTGACCGTTTAATACGATTTCGTAGCAGCTGATCGCCTGTTCTGACTGCTGAGTTCTTTCGAGTATTTTTCCGAGCTGAAAACAAATTTGCGGCTGTTGAGGCTGTATTGCCAAACCATGCTGATAGACACTCACCGCCGCCTCTAATCTGTGCTGACGAGCCAGACAATTGCCTAGCTTGAGACATAATTCGGTATCTTCTGGTTTGATTTGTAGCGCCCGCTGGTAATAAGCTTCTGCCTGTTTAATGCCGCCAAATTCAAACAGCACATCTCCCATATATCCGTAGGTGCGCCAGAGATGATGACAAGCTTCTTCTTGCTGCCCTAATTTTAATGCCTGAAGAAAACGAGCGCAGGCTAACTTCGCTATTTCTAAGAGATCCTCTGGACTGTTACTGGCTTTTCCTTGATTGTAGGCATCAACAAAACGAGGCTCTAGTTCAATTATCTGCCGCCAAGATGCGAGGGCGGGGGGTAAATTTCCCATTCTCTGCTGAATATCAGCATAGCTACTGTGAGCCGAGATATTTTTGGGTTCAAGCTGGATAACATGCAGAAAATGTTTAGCCGCCTTAATCTGGTTGCCCTGCTGTTGCCAGAGTCTACCCAAGTTTTGATGCGCCAGAACCATTTTTGGCTCCAGACTGATTGCCGTCTCAAAACTAGCCAGAGCCATTTCTGGTTGGGAATTAAACCAATACACCTGACCCAAATTATTATGCAGCGTACCCCAGGTGGGATCAAGAGCAATACCCTGTTTAAAAATAGCGATCGCTTCGACATATTTTTGTTGACGGGCATAGGTGCTGCCCAAATTGCTATAGGCGCGAACTAAATTTGGCTTGAGGGCAATTACCTGTTGATAGGCGGCGATCGCTGCCTCTAGTTCTCCTTTTTGGTCGTAGAGAACTCCCAAATTAAAATAGGCGGCTTCGTATTGGGGGTTGATCTTAATCGCTTTGTTGTAGGCGGCGATCGCTCCCTGCCAGTTGCCTGCCTGATGTCGCACTACCGCCAGATTATACTGTAATTCAGACCAGTTGGGTTTTAGTTTTAATGCCTGCTCATAGTGCCACTCCGCCTGTTGTGGCTCGCGCTGCTTACTATGAAGCAGGCCCAGTTCCCCATAAATCTCCGCCTGGCTGATGGTTGTACCCAGAATTTTGCGATAGGCACTAATGGCTTGAGCAAATTTACCCTGTTGAGCATAGGCTCTGGCAAGATAGGGATAATAATTTACCTGATCGGGGTTAGAGGCGATCGCTTTTTGGCAGATATCAACAATCTGCGCCCATTCTCCTCGCCCAAGGTGAGATTCGATCTGTTTGAATGAGGATTCGCCTTTTATCATTGACGGTAGTAGGAATGAACCTGGCTCAAATTACACAATAGATAGAATAACTCGAACAACTTAAAAATAGGCAATTTAACAATAGGACAAGCCGTCGGTGAAAATTATTATACAGGTCGAATATCTAAATATACTATTAGACCCACAACATTACGTCATGGGTCTACTTCTCGTCATCTAATTTTGCTCAACTTAACTGAACTAGGATCAGCTTAGGTTAGAAGAATTTTAGAAAACTTCCCAGTTATCAGTGCCTTCAATTTGGTTAACGTCTACATCTAGACCTTTACCAATTTGAATTGCTTCTTCTCCATCAACAGATACTAGTCCTGTTTCAGAATCATAGCTAACGCTGTCACTAACTCCCATGATTTTGATGGTATCGACAATATCTTCACCATCTTTACCCTCAAAATCGAGAACTTGATCGATTTCGTCAACCATAAAGTCACTGGCAAAAAATTCAAAGACATCCATACCCATGCCACCTTTAAGAGCATCAGCACCCATACCACCCACGAGAGTGTCGTCACCTTCACCACCATCGAGCAGATCGTTTCCAGTGCCGCCCAGAATCAGATCGTTTCCATCCAAACCCAGAGCAGTAGAACTTCCTGCTACTCCCAGGTCGATTGAATCGTCTTGTGAGCCACCAATGATAGTGACAGACGTAAACTCAGGCCCATCTCCGCTAGGCTTAACTTCAATGACATTTTCTTGTTGTTGTAGACCAACAAATTCCAAATTCAAGCCACCGATAACACCTGAATTGGACTCAATAACAACACTTGACATAATTAATATATCCCCACTATTTATAATTTTTATTCGACCTTAAATATGCCGTTGAATCTAGGTAATAGAACCACTAGAAACTATCATAAATCATATTTCGATTAAGTCCAGTCATGCTATATACAAAAGCCAAGATATATTATGAAAACGCTAGATTTTGGTGAATATCTCTAATTTTTATATAGCCTAAGTATTTTGCCTATACGTAAAAATAACTATATTTTTGGTGCATACAATGCTTGTAAATATAAATACCTAGAGTCAATATAATTAAATTTTTGTTTTGTGTTTTAAAGAAGATACCTGTCGTAAATATGCAGCGTATTTTAAGATAACTTTCAAGACATTCAGATTTTAAATTTGAATTTTTACTGTTGCTGACAATCCAGAAGATATTCTTTTTTTTTATTAACAAGCAATACTTATTTTGCCAATCAGAATATTTACTGAATTTTAATTGCTGTCGCTCTCAATATATCGTCTGCTGGGCATGTTACTAGAGAAAAAAGAGCTGGGGCGGTGCATTGATCAACTTGCTCCCTACAGTTGTTTTTACTGAGAACATAACGTGACGCAACCATAGCGAGCCAAAATAGCCGTAAAGTTATAGCATTACGTGATAAGGTTAGGACATTAGACAAATAAAGAAAACTAGGCATTCAATGGCATCTCCTTACAGTTACGATTTACGCTCGAAGGTAATCAAAGCAGTGAAAAGCGGAGAGAAAA